>DASVCN010000035.1 GCA_036381595.1 Trueperaceae bacterium
GGTCCTACTTCCGTGGGGACGCCGATGCCGTTCTCGCTCCTGAAGACGAGGCGAGATTTGACACGGTCACGTACACGTACTACGAGCAGCTCAACGGCTACGAGTACCTAAAGCAACTTGACATTGGGTACTACTTCTACGCCGGATCTTATGTGGACGACATCCTGAACGTCCTTAACCCGGCGGAGAAGACGATTGTTCATATTCCTAACGTCAACTCAAGAGAGAGCACTAAGGACAAGATCCGCGAGGTTGAGCACATCTTGGATTGCCTCGGCAAATGGCAAGGAGCGGACCCGGAGACTGGCTTCCAGTTGGTCGAAACGCCGGATGGGCGGCTCCTGAGGATCGCGGACTTGGTTGACGATGACCCGAACAAGCGCGACCGTGTTGTTGCTGCGTTGAAAGACCCAGCACAGAAGAACAACCGGGATCACGTCGATATCATCATCGCGTTGGGAATGGCAAAGGAAGGCTTCGACTGGATCTGGTGCGAACACGCGCTTACCGTTGGGTACCGGTCGAGCCTGACGGAGATTGTGCAGATTATCGGCCGGGCTACTCGTGATGCGCCGGGCAAGCCCAAGGCGACTTTCACCAACTTGATAGCTGAGCCGGACGCCAGCGAGGAAGCCGTCACTGAAGCCGTCAACGACACGCTCAAGGCCATTGCCGCCAGCTTGCTAATGGAGCAGGTGCTGGCGCCCCGTTTCGAATTCAAGCCGAAACGTCCTGAAAGCGAGCCGGATGCCGGTTTCGACTACGGGAGCGACTGCTACGACCCGGCCGCTACTAACGTCGGCTTCGACGAGGAGACGGGACGCGTGCAGATCGAAATCAAAGGTCTCCTTGAGCCAAAGACCGAGGCGGCGAAGAGAATTGTAGACGAGGACCTGAACGAAGTCATTGCGACTTTCCTTCAGGACAAGACCGCCGCGGAGCGCGGCCTCTTCGACCCGGACCTCGTGCCAGAGGAGCTCACCGTGGTCCGGATGGGCAAAATCGTCAAGGATAAGTACCCCGAACTTGATGATGAGGACCAGGAAGCTGTGAGGCAGCGGGCGGTGGCGGCGCTGGCGATAACACAAGCTGCCAAACAGGAGGTGCTGAACACCCCAGGCGGGAGCCCAGGTGAGCCCTCGGCCAACACGTCGTTGATTGATGGCATCCGCAAGTTCGCGATGGACGTTCGTGAACTGGACATCGATCTAATTGATCGCATCAATCCATATGGCGAGGCGTACGCCATCCTTGCGAAGGCCATGAGTGAAGACAGTCTCAAGCAGGTGGCTGCCGTCATCGCTGCAAGGAAGACACGACTATCTCCGGAAGAGGCGAAGGACCTCGCTTTCAGGGCGGTGCGCTTCAAGCGCGAAAGGGGCCGGCCCCCATCCATTAGCTCTACGGACGCATGGGAGAAACACTTGGCTGAAGGAGCTGCCGCGTTCGTCCGATATAAAGATGAGGGTCGCTATGAGTGATCGCTATGGCTGATATGGACTTGGAACAGCTGAGGGAAGAGCTCGACGAGTTTGCGCAGCCCGCCAAGCAGGAAGGCCGAACGCCGCTCGAAGAGCGCATTATCGCCGGGTTCGAAGAGATTCAGCGTTTCGTTGACGAGCATGGTCACGCGCCTCGCCACGGCGAGCACTTGGACATCTTTGAAAGGCTGTACGCGATCCGTCTCGACCGGCTCCGCACACTTGGAGGGCACATGGGCTTGCTCCAGGGCCTAGACCGACAAGGGCTCCTGGCCCAGCCCGCTGGCATACCGCTGCCCGAAGAGGAGCTGGACGACGACGACCTACTTTCTGAACTCGAAGGCGTGGCGGGAGCTTCGTCAATCACACAACTCAAACACGTACGAGCAACCGCTGAGAAGCGAGCTGCCGAGGAGATTGCCAACCGGGAGCCGTGCACGGACTTCGACGCCTTCAAATCCCTGTTCCACCAAGTAAAAAAAGAGCTCGCCACTGGCATACGAGAGACAAGCCGCTTCGAGGAAAACGCGACCATCCAGCCCCAGCAGTGGTTCATAGTTGGAGGCCAGATCGCTTACGTTGCCGACATGGGTGAGGTCTACACTAATGCTCAAGGGCGAGAAGATGCACGACTCAGGGTCATTTACGACAACGCCACAGAAAGCAACCTCCTCATGCGCTCACTACAGAGAGCCCTGCATCGTGACCCTGCCGGCAGGCGGATTATCAAGTCATCAAATGGTCCACTATTCAGCGGCGAGGCAGCCGAGGACGACATAGCGTCCGGCACTGTTTACGTCCTGAGAAGCAATTCCGACCACCCCGATGTGGTGGCCAACCGAGATCTGCTGCACAAGATAGGCGTTACTGGCAGCGACCTTAAACGACGATTGGCAAATGCCCGATACGATCCAACCTTCCTCCTAGCAGATGTCGAGGTAGTAGCTACGTACAAGCTTGCGAATATCAATCGGACGAAGCTTGAGAACCTTATCCATCGCATTTTCGAGCCGGCGCGGCTCAAGATTCAGATCACAGACCGCTTTGGTAAATTAGTGGTCCCTAGGGAGTGGTTTCTCGTGCCACTATTTGCCGTAGATCAAGCGATTAAGCGAATACAAGACGGGACTATCGTCGAGTACGGCTACGACCCGGAAAAGGCGGCGCTCATAAGGAATTCCGGCGTTTCGGGACGGCTAGAGGGTTGAGCGATAGATACGTCGAAAACATGAAATGCCGCCCTACGAGCCTGCCGTTGACACGTACGTAGACGATCAGATGCTGAAATACGCTTAAGGGCGGGGAGTGCAGCAGGATGAATGGCAGGGCCGTCTAATAAACCTCTACTGGAACGTTTAAGGCGTTGGCAACGGGTGTGTATATGTCGACATCAATGTCGGGGATGCGCACTGAGACAAGAAGCGAGTAGCGGGCTGTCCGTCCCCATCTATCAAGCGAGCGCTTCTCTTTCCACCAGCCCGTAACCGGGAAGACAGCAATGGCATCCCGTTGGCTTAGTTCGATAGCTGTTCCACGCCAAACATCCGAGTGGAGGGAGCCCGTATCCCGTACCTGACGGAAGAACCAAGCGTCGCCTTCCGTAGTTCCTGGTCCACTTGCCCGGCTTGGGTCATCAGCTTGAGCAGCGCGATTGATCCGTTCTCGGAACGATTGGGTGTCTTCAAGCATTCCCTTTAGTTCGAATCGAAGGCCATGGGAGGCGTATCTATGCCTTCTACTCCAGCCACGCTCCCCTGGATTAGGTTCGATGAAGTAAGAGAGTGTTACCTTCAGCTCGACCTGGGCCTCACCTAGTTCTTCTAGAATGGCAGTGGGCCAGGGGAACTGATGTACGTTCATTTCGTTGGTGACAACTGCGCTATCCTGTCGTCTAAATGGAGTAAGAGAATCCTGAACGACGAGCGTAAAATCATTCCGAGCGCTTCTTAGTGCGCGTGGCAAATTAGGTACTCCATAACCGTATCGCCTCAAGAGGTTGCCCTTTTGGGTTTGAGTCGGATTTGGGCCCAATTGACTTCTCATTGCAGGGGTCCACTCGGCTGAGTGAACAATGAGGGCACGTGTGGTTTCCGGCCAATGCTGCGGGTACAAATAACAGAGGTGAGCTGCCATACGCGATGCAAGAGCTGTGGCAGGACTCGTGCCTTCGAAGTGGCGAAAGTGGCCGACACTTAGGTCGAAGTTGGTGCTAAGAAGTGACAGGTCATCGGCAGAGAGTGCTAAATTTATACCGTCTGTCGCCAGATTTCCCCCCTCGAAAACCACATCCGGCTTTATAGGCCATTGTTTCATCCAGACGAGGGACGTACGGCTTCTAGGACCTAGAGAGCCGAGACTTGCCAGCGGTGCCCAACCGTTAAGCTGAGGGTCTTGAATCGTCGTCTTGTCCGTATAGGCCCCAACCGTCAGCGGATTCCATGCTTGAGCCGGACTCTGAACCTCTTCGATATCGTTGCGGTCCGGGTACTCGTATGCGTTCACTGGGTCGGCAACGTTCCCGGCTGACACCAGTATCAATCTCTTGTAGTGCTCCTCACCGAAGCTAATTTGGTCAAGACCTGCAGACCATGAGGACGGCGAACCGCGCGCGGACTGAAAATCGCTTGTGACGGCGATACAGATTACGCGGTTTCGATTGGGCGCACGTTGCTCGGCACGAGCAACGGCCTCAGCCGTTATTGCTGCATAAAGCACAGGATCGTTTTGGCCTTGTGGGGGCAGAAACTTCACGGATTCCACAGTGGAGTGGACTGGCACGGCCTGATTCGAGGCGAGTGGCACGACGAGATCGCCAAAGAGGACAAGTCCGGCCATTCCCGTTCCGTGCCCCCGCCAAAAGACGCTATCGGCGACTCCCCAGTTAGGATCAACAGTATCGGAAAGTGCCAAGAACGGGGCGATTAGAGGGTGGTTGACGGTTATTCCACTGTCGAGGACGCAGATTGTCACATTCGAATCTGGTTGAAGTTGCGCCCTTTCCGCTAGGTCTGCTGCCCATTCGGCTTGTTCAACGGTTGAGAGGTCCAGAAAAAAAGCTGGTGTGTCCTTTGGTAACCGTAGCTCAGCAATTGAGTCGATGTGGGTCAGAAGAATATCGAGAGTTGCCTCGTTAGTGTAGGCGAGAAGAACTCTTCGTTCTGGAAAGACAATCTCGCTATCGCCTAACTGGACATCGAGCTTCTGCGCCGCTTCTCGAAACCTGCCAGATGAGTGGTCGCGCAGCCATACTTCCCACCAAGTGGCAAGATTGCCCTCCGGAAAGTAAGCAAGATCATCTGTGAAAATAGAACGAGCTGTTCCCGCTCGGACCCCTTCAAGTCGATTCGCCAACCCCTCGTGCTTTGGTCGCCCGCTCTGCGTCTGTTCGTCACGGTACTCACGTATTCGTTTGAGGAAAAAGTCAGCCTTTTGTTCGGGGATAAACACTGTCGCCGTATACGGATCTCCCTGCTCATCAGGTGCGCGGACGGAAAGAAGTTCTATCCGCCGCGGCCTATTTTCCAGTCGGTCCAGAGCCTCCGTGGAGTCCGCCGTGACTTTGAACTCAAGGTGTAGGCCTCGTACACCTGAAGTGAGCTCGGCATTGCGTTGTTCAGCCCGCAGACGGGCCTCAGCTATAGCTTCCTCCATTTGCCGCTCGAGAAAAGCAGCGTGTTCAGCCGTGACCCGGTCCGGAGGGCGTCTTGGTCTTCCCTCACGCGGAGAGGAGTATCGTTCTGCATTTCCATGGTCTGACAAAAAGATGTGGGGGAAGTCGCGGGGGACATCAGGCATGCTTAGAGGTTTGCTTGTCTTCTCTCCGCTAACGCCAAAAGCAGGCCTCTGGTTGTTATTTCGGTATGCCCCTGCAGGACGGCCTCCTTCGCCGCTTCATCAGCTGCACGTGCAATCTCAGCTTGGCTTAATTCTTGTACTGCTTGTGTTATTTCCCCCCACTCGACACTGTCGGTATTGAACTGCGTCAAGTGGGACTTGAGGATGCGGATAGAAATCTCTGAGTCTGGAAACTCATATCGAATGAGGTCGTCAAATCGCCGGAAGAGGGCTTGATCAAGTAGATCTGGGTGGTTCGTGGCTGCAATAATAATGCTCTGCGACTCGTCATTTTCGAGAAACTGAAGGAACGAGTTTAGGATTCGTCGTACTTCACCAATGTCGTTTGGAGCGCGCCGGTTGCTTCCAATTGCATCAAACTCGTCGAACAAGTAAATCCCGATGGTCTGGTTCATGGCCTCAAAGATTTGCCGGAGCTTAGCTGCCGTTTCGCCCATGAACTTCGTTATCACACCGTCAAGGCGTATTGTAAAAAGCGGCCTTCTAAGTTCGCCCGCAAGGACCGAGGCAGTCATAGTCTTCCCGGAGCCGGGAGGTCCCACAAACAGGAGCTTACGGCGAGGCTGTAAGCCAAACGACCTCAACCGGTCCTGCTGCCTCTGTTCATGGAGTATTCGCAGGAGCTTCTCCTCGATGCTAGGAACAAGGACCATGCTAGAGAGTCGGTGGTCTGGATAGGACACGGAGAGCAAGGTTGCAAGTTCATCCCGTAGTACGGGCGTCGGGTGGACACCTGCCCGCCGTACAAGCGCACTCTGCTCCTGTTTCGCTTTGTCTACAAGATCCCGAAGCTGTTGAGCCACCTTGCCGTGACCCTGGCGGGCTTCCTTGGCGGCGGCTTGCATGGCTACGGAAAGAAACTTATCTTCGTTCCCTTCAACGTAGCTCTTTACTAGAGCGATTAGCTGTTGGGCAGTCGCCACAATGCAGTCTACCCGTGACAGAGAATCGAAGATGTGGGGTGGTTTCGGCGGGCAGTCTTGTCACGCTGCCCTAAGGGCGCTCGTGCCCGGCGCCACCTTGCCTCATCAGGGAGCAGTGTCACCTTTGTCGCCTGTCCCGCTGGGTTAGATGTTGCTGCCAGTTCTGCTGCCACTACCTCAGAAGCTTGGGGCTGCTTGCGGTCGGTCCTTCGGAGGGCTACGAGCCGTAAGTAAGGTCTACGACAGAGTCTGGGAACATGGCGGCACAACAAGGGATGTCTAAACCTTGATTCACACGCGAGGGGTCACTGGTTCAAATCCAGTACCGCCCAGCAAGAGAAACAACGTGAGGGACGAGAGAGCGGCGAGGGCGAACTTCCTCGCCGTTTCTGACTTTCTTGATTTGACAGTAGTCTGACGATAGTTTGGAAGGCGAGAACGTCTCTTCACTGGCCGCTACTCCCGTCGACTACCCTCTGAGATGCAACGCCGGGCAAAGCTGCGACTTGATCGAATAAACGCCGCGATTCCGGGAGGTGCTCGACCCGCCCGGCGGTGAAAGCAGGTGCTGGGACAGGCCGGCAACTTCACCCCGAACGACTTCACCAGGGTCATCCGTTCTAGAAATCGAATACGGTTCTCATTCGGGGCAATGCCCTAGCCTAGCTGAGGCCGTCATGAGTCACCGCTGCAACTCCGATTCCAAGGCGCGGGCGGCAAGCGTGAGTAAAGCGCCTAGTGATACATCCGTGGGGCCTGTGCAAAGGAAAGCAGGCGGCAGGTAGACGAGGCCAGCGGCGGCTCGGGAGAGGTGCAGGACGATGAGATGCACGGGAAGGATCGGATTCCTAGGTCTCGAGCAACTGCTGTTGTTCTCCATGAGTCTTGTTCTTGCCCAAGGCGGACCGTCCCCGCTTCCAGCAATCGAGCTTCCCGCAGGCTCGGGCGGGGTCGGCTTCGACGACCTTCGCTATGCGGAGGACCTCGAGCGGGTGCTGGTTCCAGGCGGTCAGACCGGCCTTCTGTTCCTGCTCGACCCTGGAACGGGCGAGGTCACTACGATCGGCGGGTTTGAAGGTGCCCAGGCCTACCGGGGTGGTCATGGCGAAGGGGTCACGTCGGCTGACTTCGGCGGCGGCATGCTCTACGCGATCGACCGCACAGCTCAGCAGCTCGACGTCATCGATCCCGAACGCGGCCGGATACTGGCCGGCGTCGACCTTGCGGCACCCCCCGATTACGTCCGCTACGTTGCTGCTACCTCAGAGCTCTGGGTGACCGAGCCCGACGCCGAGCAGATCGAGGTCTTCTCGGCGCCAACGGTCGACGAACTCAATCCTGTCCCTAAGCTGATTATCCGGGTCGCGGGCGGTCCCGAGTCTCTAGTCATCGATGAGGCCGGTGGACGGGCCTATACGCACGAGTGGGCCGGCCGGACGGTCGCTATCGACCTTGCGAGCCACGAGATCATCGCGAGCTGGCGGAATGGCTGCGAAGGATCGCGAGGTATCGCCCTCGATGAGGGTCTCGGCCTGCTCTTCGCCGGCTGCAATGAGGGCCGTGTCACCGCCATGGATCTGAGTAACGATGGTGAAGTGGTAGGTGAGGTCGATGTAGGCGTTGGGGTGGACGTGATCGGCTATGACTCCGGCCTCGCCCATCTATATGCTCCTGCTCAGGAGAGTGGCTCGATGGCAGTGGTCGGTGTGACACCCTCCGGCAGGCTCGAGGTCCTGGCGCGGGTCCCAGTCACACAGGGGGCGCACTGCGCCGTGGCCGACGGTATGGGCCACGCCTGGGTTTGCGACCCTCAGGGCGGTCGGTTGCTCCGCTATGACGACACGCTGCCACCTGTGGAGTAGCCCTCGTCCCGAAGGATGTCGAACGACCTGCCCTTGGTCGCACCATGGAAGATCTTCCCTGGTTCTCCTTCAGAATTGACTAGATCGTTGGCTGCCTAGCCTTCTATTGCTCCCAATAGCTCGGCTGCTCGAGCATCGAGTTGCGGATCGCGGAACTCCTGGGCAGATGATAGGACAGCGGACAGCAGCTTACGACCCTCCCTGAGGTCGCCCCGCTCGAGGTTGAGTTCGGCCAGGAGCAGTTGTCCGCGCGGGAGCTGGTCGCGCAGTACGGCGCGTTCGGCTCGGTCGAGAGATTCCTGCACCAGTAGCTGTGCCCTGTCGTTGTCGCCCTCGCTGCGGTGCAACGATGCTAGGTCGATGAGTACGCGAACGACGTTTATCTCGTTCTCCTGCCGACGGCTGCGCTCGAGCGCTTCCTCGAATAGCCGCCTGGCCGGGTCGGGCTTGCCCCGTGCGACGTGCACCTTCGCCAAGGTACGCAGGAGGCTGTTGACGCCCGCTCGGCCGAACGGCGAGTCGATCTGGCGTGCGAGCGCCAGCGATCTCTCGAGGAGCTCCTCTGCCCGCCTTAACTCTCTCGACTCGAGAGCGATCAGGCCGAGAGCATAGTGACCGGTGATCGTCCCCCACATGTCGCCGTGTGCCAAGGTCTCGAGACCTTCCATCGCCTTCCGTTCCGCCTGCTCCAGGCGTCCCAGTCGCAAATCGAGATAGGCGCCATTCACGAGCACATTCCCCAGGACGTTCTCGAGCCGTTCGCAGTCACCGGCCACTTCCGTTGCCTCGCTCCGCACGTCCAGCTGTGCTCGCAAGACGTCTTGGGATCGGCGGAAGAAGTCGCTGCCCTCGGCGTAGCGGCCTCGCCTGTCGAAGAATTCCTGCAGGCCGAAGGCGATCGCAGGGAGGTGCGCCGTGGAGAGGGCGTTCCGCTGCAGGACCCAGTGCCAGGCCGCCACGACGTTGGACAGTTCGGCCTCCAGGGTGTCCAGTGCGGCGCGATGGTCGGCCTCGAACATCCGTGAGCCCACCAGGTTCTCGATGAGGCTCAGATAGTGCCTCGCGTGTCTCTCCCTTACACCATCTGCCTCATCGCCCTCTTCGCTCAGCCGCTCGGCCAGAAAACCTCGTACGAGCGGATGGAAGGTGAAGCGGCCCGCCTCCCTCGGCTGGACTACCGACTTGTCGACGAGGCGACGAAGATGGGCGCCCGAAGCCCCCGCCACCTCCCACGCGGCATCGAGTCCCCAGGTGTCGGCGAGGATCGACAGCCGGAGGGCGGTGATCCGTTCGGCGTCGTCAAGCAGCCGCCAGGTGCCGTCGAAGACGTCGTGGAAGCTCCGGTGCCGCTCAGGGATGTCGCGAAGGGGAGAGGTAAGAGTCTCGGGAGCGAGCGCGAGGGCGCTGGCGATCTGATCGAGCGGTAGTACCCGAAGCCAGCTCGCGGCCAACTCCAGCGCCAGCGGGAGTCCTCCGACCAGCCGACATATCCTCGTGACGAGCTGGAGCGAGGCGGGATCCGCCTCGAAACCGGGGGTTACCTGCGACGCTCGCGTCAGGAAGAGCTCGACCGCATCCCCACCCGCAGCCGTTCCGCTCTGCGTTCCGGATGCCGAGCCCCGTGAAGCGCTACGGCTGTCCTCCCGCGCGCCATTGCCGCTTCCGATGCCCGGAGCGAGAGAGTGCGGTAGCCCTGCCAGCGGCACGATCACCTCGGCCGTCAGGTTGAGTCGCTCGCGAGAGGTTACCAGCAGATGAAGGTTGGGACAGCAGGTAAGGAGCGCGGTCAGTTGCGGCCCTGCATCGATGAGGTGCTCGAAGTTGTCCAGAACGACCAGCATCTTCCGGTCCCGGAGGTTAGCGCAGAGTCGCTCGAAGGCCTCTTGACCTCGAGGGGGCGTCACTCCCAGATGGTTGGCGAGGCGAGCGGGGAGCGCGGTGGCGTCCGGTACGGCCTCTACCGGGACCAGAAGGACACCATCCCTGAACGCGCCTCTCGCCAGAACCCGGGCCGCCGCCTCCTCCGCGAGCCTCGTCTTGCCTGCGCCGCCCGGCCCGACCAGGGTCACCAAGCGGGTCTCGGACGAGTGCAGCAACCGGTCGAGGTGGGCCAGTTCGGCAGCTCGTCCCACGAACGAGTCGGCGCGCGGGACGAGGTTGTGGGGGATCGAGTCGAGGAAGGTCGCGCCCATCTGCCCGGCTATCGCCAGTAAGCGGCTCGCGACATCTGGAGATGAGGTAGTGAGGGCGGTGCTCCTCGCGAGCAGGGCGCCCTTCAGTGTCAGAGCCAGCCGTTCCCTCGTATCGAAGATCCACTCCTCCAGCTCCGTGCCCAGTCCGCGGGAACCGAGCCCATCGAGGAAAGGTCCGCCGTACAGTGCGAGGGCAGCTTCGAGGTCTCCTCCTTCGATTGCGACCAGTAGCTGACCGACATCGCTCTCCAGTTCGGTCCAGACTTCGTACCGGTCCGCGCCAACAGCACTAGGAGTGACGCTCCTCACCTGAGCAAGCGCAACGTTGAGGCTCCTCAGGTAGTTGCTTGCCTGAGGCCAGAACAGCTCCGCGAGGTTGCGCCGTTTCTGTGGGCCCTCGACAGCCAGGTAGGCGAGGAGCAGGAGCGATTTGGGTCGAGTGAGCCGAACTCCCTCCAGTCGCGCCCCGCCCAGCGTGCGCAGGAACATAGTTGGGCCGATTGTAGCGCCAAGTCGCGCTCGGCCATCTCCGGGCCCCGGTGCCGCCCAGCTGGGACCGTGGGTTCTCCCTCGGCCCTCAGCAGATGTTGCTGATGGTGATCATCACCGATCGGCTGCCTTCGAAGCCGTTCTCGTCGGTTGCCTCCAGCTCGAGGCGAGCCCAGTCGAAGGTTCGGCAGTCGATGGTGCCCAGGGTGTCGTTCGGACCCCACTCGATGCTCGCCGCCGTACCTATCTGGTAAACGTCCCCGCCGTTGCCGCTGTCATCGGTCGGGTGGTGGAGATACCAGACGTAGTCGTAGGGCCCGCTCCCGCCACTGGCCGAGCCGCTCAGTGTGATGGGGTCGCCGTTACCCAGTGCCGTACCGTCCTCTGGGTTGGTTATGGTGACGAGGATGTCGGGCAGCGGCTCTACTTCGATGGTGACCGAGTCGGTGTCCGTCTCTCCCGTGGGGTCGCTGGCGGTCACTGTGAGCGTCCGGCTGCCGGTAGTACCGAAAGTCCCCTTGCCCTCGCAGCCACTCGGCAACGAATCGCCTGCCCGGCTGGATTCCCAGTCGCAGCTCACCGTCTGTCCGTCGCGATCGTCGACCAGTGCGCTGAGTGTTACGGCTTCACCGACGAAGATTTGAGTACCAGGGCCGGGTGCCGCGAGCACGACGGTAGGCGGGTCGTTCGTTTCGCTCGCCACGGCAGCGCACAGATCGAACAGTTCCTTCTCGTAATCCAGGTCGAGAACGTCCACAGAGCTGATCCCCACGGAGCCGGCGAGGCAGCCTTTTAATTGCCATAACGTCCCTCCGGATCCAACAAGCCCCTCCTGGCTCGCTGCCAGACTAGCTCCGGCCTCCAGAGACCCGTATGGGCCGATGACCCCGTAGAGCCTGATCTCGAAGCGAGCGCCGGCCGCCACTTCGGCGCTCACGTCACCACTGAAGTCCACACCGCTGGAGTCGAAGCTGGAATCGTTACGCGACAAGTCGGAGAAGCCGTCGTCGGAGTTGTATTCGAAGCCAGCTGCCAGACCGATCTCCTGGTCCACCTCGAAAGAGAGCGTTGCCGTGAGGGAGCCTTGCGCGGTCAGGTAGATCTCGAGCCGCGGCGTCAGGACGACGGGGACCGGGCCGATGAAGAAGGTGATCGGTTCGAAGTTGTGGGTCGCTACGCCATACTCCGCGTCGAACTCGAGATCCTCGTCGCCCTCCAGGCTGAGGTTGGCGGTCTCGTTGAGCCCCACCTCGACGTGCACGTTCAGGTCCGGGATCTCGGCGCACACTCCGAAAACGGTGTCGTCGCAGCCGATGTCGATAGACAGATCTATTACGGGATCGATCTGCAGCGAACCGGTTGCCCGCAAGAGTCCGCCCGTTCCGAAGTCGGTGTTCAGCTGGTAACCCAGGCTCTGCAGCTCGATCCCCGAGTGAAGGGCCGTGGAAGAGGCAATATCGGCGGGATCGAGCTCCAGGTGGACCTCCAGACTGCCCTGGTGCACGGCGTCTCGCAGCTCGGCGCCATCGGTCTCGACCACGAACATGCCGCCCTCCTCGCGGACCGCCGTCACCTTGCGCAACAGTCCGTGGGGCGCTGCGGCGGTTGGCTCGCTCACTACTACATCGCCTGCCTCCAACGACGGTGCTACCGAGAAGAGGAGAGTGCCATCGGCTTCGACGGCGACCAACGAGTTGCGCTCACCCTCGTCCAGCACTTGAGTGGTAGGGGGGGTCAGAACGGGCCGCTCGCCGAGCGGCCCCCCTCCCTGACCGCCGCATGCCGTCAGGGCGATCAGGACGAGTAATGAGACGAGATACCTGATGCGTTGGGCCATCTACTCCTCCGCTCCGGTGCGGCGCCCGATTCCCCCGCGTCACGCCGGCGGTCCATCCGGGCGCTCGGCTGAGCCCTCGGGCTAAGCCGAGCCGTAACCGGCTGGCGGGCAACGGGTCATTGGAGAATATGGGGGGTTAAAAGTCGGTTAACGTCCGGGGCCGCCACTTGAAACGGGCAGTACTCGAAGCATGTCAGTCGCCACAAGATGGCTGAGATGACCGTACGTCGCGCACGCTACGGGTACGCCGACGGAGGGATCTAGGTTCAGCCCGGGATAGTGGACAAGGCGCTGAACGGAGGTAGTTCGCTGTTCGGCAAGCGCGCTCGCAACAGGGTCAGCACCTGCTTTACCGTGGGGGCGCCCAGTAGTTCGGGAGGAACGGCAATGCTGGCGGTCCTGGCACGAGGAACCTTCAGGCTCACCGCAGCTACACCCTTAGGCAGGGTATCGAGCGTGAGCTTCGGCAGCACGCTGAAGCCCAGGCCTTGAGCGATCATGTTCAGGATCATTCCGGTCTCCTGAGCCTGGTAGGCAGGTTCGGTCGCCCCGTACATTTCGAGAACGTACTTCACGCCCAACACGCAGCCGTCCCGCCAGTCCTTGCCGTAGGCGATCACCGGTAACTCCCGTAGGTCTTCCCACGTCAGTTCGTCGCGGTCGAGTGCTGCCGGGATGCAGACTACGAACGGGTCGTCGAACAGTTTCCAATGGATGAACTCATCGGATAGTTTCGCCACGACCAGGCCCAACTCTGCTTGTCCGGCTTCGAGGGCCCGGAGCACATCCATGGAGTTGAGGAGCACATCTCCCGAGTCGGTATCGACTTCCACGGGCCGTATTTCCAGTCCGGGGTGGCTCTCCCGCAGTCGTTTCATGACCGGCGGGAGCAGGTATTGAGCGATGCTGGGGAATCCTGCTACTCGTACCACACCCGAGAGAGTCCCCTTCATGAGCTCCGCTTCCTGGAGTAGGACTTCTTCGGTCCGAAGCAGCTTGACCGCCTGCTTCCGGATGCGTTCACCCTCGTCCGTCAGTCGGGCTCCGAATGCCCCGCGGCGGAAGAGTTTCAAGCCCAGAGCTTGCTCGGCTTGCGCCACTGCGTAGCTGACCGAGGCCTGCGACATGTCGAGATCGAGGGCCGCTGCCGAGAAGCTACCCGTCCGGGCGACGGCGAGGCAGGCGCGCAGTTGTGCCAGCGTCAACTCGCGACTATAGGTTTTCTCTATGGCCACGATACAGGCTATCAGCGGGGAACGTTGCTGGCAAGCGAGGCAGGGGCCTACCGTTTTCTCGAGGCCGAAAGGGCCGGTCCCGATTGGGGAACGAGGAGTTCCATACGGGAACGAAGGAGCAGCGAAATGTGGAAGCACCAGAAACCAACCTCAGGAGCACCCAGCTCATCTCTCCGTCGACCTGCCACTTCCTGCGCTGCGCTCGAAGAGAACGGCTTTGACCCTGGGCGCAGTGGGCGGAGGGCATCAGCGAGGAAGGGGTTCTCTGCCTCTTATTTGTCCGCCGATCCGCCCCAGATCCTTTCCGTCGTCATCCCCCTCCTGTTCATCGGCGTCATAGTCGCATTGGGCGGCGACCTCGGGCACGCAGAAGCCGGCTTCGCGGCGGGACAACAGGTCGCCGTTGATCACCAGCGGGAGGCGGTGCGCCAGGAGCTCGATGCGTTGGACCGGCTCGGTCAGGGTCTGATGGCACCCGAAAGAGTTGGTCGACCAAGGGTGATCGACCTCGTCGCTCGTCAGCAGCTGCTGATCGAGGACGGCCGTAGCCGCGCTGCCGCACGCGTAAGCCGTCAGATCGCCATCCTCAATGAAGTCATCCGCAGCGGCGACGCCAACGCCGAGTTCCTGGCCGGCGTAGAGCAGCGCCAAGCCGCATTGGTGACCCAACTTGAGCGGTTGAGCGAAGGGCGTTGAAACCGGATCGTTTCCGTTTCGCCCTGCAACTGTTGGCCCGGAGGGAGCTATTCGAACGCGGCATGCTCACTCCTACTGGCTTCCGCGCGGTAGTCCGCTGCGTTCCCGCTACTTCCGATCCACCGCCCCCACATCCAACAGCGGAGAGGCGTCGATCGCTCCGGCGTTGAGCATCGCGCCCACCTTCTCCAGGGCGGCGACTATCATCGCCTGCTCCCAGTCGGGTAGCTGCTCGAACTGCTCGGAGAAGGTTCGCTGCAGGGGGTCGGGTGCGGTCTCGAGGAGGCGGAGGCCGTCGGGCGTCGGCGCGACCCAGATCGCTCGCCGGTCCTCCTCTGCCCGCCTGCGGGTGACGAGCCCGCGCGACTCCAGTTTGCCGACCAGCGACGTTACGGTGGCCTGACCCACGCCGGCCCTGGACGCGATCTCTTTGGGGGTGAGCCGCCCGGCTGCGGCAACTATCTCGAGGACGATCAGTTGCGGTGTGGTGAGCCCGGTGGCGCGCGCCAGTTGCCGGGCGTTCAGTTCGGTCGCTCTGAGGATGCGCCGGAGCGCGATGAGGCTGGTCTGAGTCCGGTCTTCCATCAACCGCCCTTCGACGCGGGATGCTCCTTTATACCAGATGTAAATGATTCGATAGACGAAGAATAATTGCCGCCGCGGGGGCGATTATCAGCCGCTCCGCATGATGCAACCGCGCGGACTGTAAGCCACGATGCTAGGATATCTTTCGTCTATCGTAGTATTTGTGTCGCACGGGAGGAGGCAACCGTTGCCCACCAGCCAACTACAACCTGTACGACGACTGCCGGGCCAGGTGAGATTCCGGGCCCCCCGCACCGACGACGGCGCCGACGTATGGCGACTGATCAGGTCGTGCGAACCGCTCGACGAGAACTCGATCTACTGCAACCTGCTTCAGTGCGATCACTTCGCCGACACGTGCGTGGCGGCCGAGCGGGAGATGGACGGGCGGCTCGTCGGCTGGGTGTCCGCTTACCTGATGCCAGACGATCCCGAAACCGTCTTCGTGTGGCAGGTAGCCGTGGACGAGAGCGCCCAGGGCCAGGGAATCGCCGGGAGGATGCTGGCCGCGCTGCTCGAGCGCGATTCCTGCTCCAATGTTCGTCGACTCAAGACCACCATCACCCCCGACAACGACGCGAGTTGGGCGCTCTTCCGCTCCTTCGCCAGGAAGCAGGGTGGCGAGCTCACCAGCGAAGCCTACTTCCGTAAGAACGACCATTTCGACGGTGCCCATCAGACCGAGCACATGGTGACGATCGCTCTGCCGCTCGCCGCTCGCAGCGCCGCTTGAGCATCGCCGGAGCGCAGCCCCCTGAGCGCAGCCCCCTGAGCACCGTCACGTGAGTAGCGCCGCCTGAGCAGCGCCGCCTGAGCAGCGCCGAGTGAGCAGCGCCGCGTGAGCACGGCCCCGTGAGCACCCCCCTGACCACCGCCACGGGAGCAGCGCCGAGTGACCACCGTCCCCCAGCGCGCGCCCTGAGCACCGTCCCCCAGCGCCGCCCGAGCACCACCTCGAACCGTACGAGAGCCGGCCCCCCATCCGATTCGTCTGTCAAGAACGAACGACCGACCCGAAGGGACCCGAATGACGACTGCGACCCGACAAGACAAGAGCATATTCGAGCGGCGCGAATCCGCCGCCCGGAGCTACAGCCGCTCCTTCCCGACCATCTTCGAAAGGGCCAGGGGCTCGGTCCTCACCGGCTCCGACGGCCGCGACTACATCGACTTCCTGGCCGGTTGCTCATCCCTGAACTACGGCCACAACGATCCCGACATGAAGCGCGCCCTGAGCGACTACCTGGCCGCCGACGGGATCGCTCATGGACTCGACATGCACACCGCCGCCAAGTCGGCCTTCCTCGAGGCGTTCGAGCGTCTCATCCTCCGACCTCGCTCGATGGATCACCGGCTCATGTTCATGGGCCCCACCGGGGCGAACGCGGTCGAGGCAGCCCTCAAACTGGCGCGCAAAGCCACCGGGAGGACGAACGTCGTAGCCTTCACGAACGGTTTTCACGGCGTAACGCTGGGGGCTCTCGCGGCCACCGGTAACCTCTACCACCGTGGCGGCGCCGGCTTGCCGCTGAGCGGGGTGACCAGGATGCCGTTCGACGGGTCGCTCGGAGAGGACGTCGACAGCGCCGACCTGCTCGAGCGTCTGCTGAACGAGCCGGCCAGCGGGATCGAGCCTCCCGCCGCGATCATCCTCGAAACGGTCCAGGGGGAGGGGGGCCTGAACGCAGCCTCGCCCGAATGGGTGCGGCGCGTGGCCGAGATCGCCCGGGAGAACGGCGCCCTGTTGATCATCGACGACATCCAGGCAGGCGTAGGGCGCACCGGAACGTTCTTCTCCTTCGAGGAGATGGGCGTCGAACCCGACATCGTCACCATGGCCAAGTCACTGTCGGGCCTGGGCTTGCCCCTCGCCACTCTGCTGGTCAAGCCCGAGTTCGACGTGTTCGGCCCGGCCGAGCACAACGGCACCTTCCGGGGTAACAACCACGCCTT
Source organism: Trueperaceae bacterium (assembly GCA_036381595.1). Classification (NCBI taxonomy): domain Bacteria; kingdom Thermotogati; phylum Deinococcota; class Deinococci; order Trueperales; family Trueperaceae; species Trueperaceae bacterium. The sequence continues at coordinate 17,109 of DASVCN010000035.1, forward strand.
CATCACTGCCCGGGTCGCTCTCGAGAAGTACTGGTCCGACGGCAGCTTCCAGCGGACGATCGGCGAGCGAGCCGCCTATCTGAAGCAGCGCTTGTCGAGGATCGCCGATCGCCTGCCCGAGTCCAGGCTCAAGGGCAGAGGGATGATGCTGGGAATCGACGTGGGTTCCGGCGAGTTGGCGGCGCGGGTGTGTGCTCGATGCTTCGAGAACGGCCTGGTCATCGAGACCTCCGGCTCCCGCGACGAGGTCGTGAAGGTACTCGCGCCCCTGAACATCGACGAGGCCACCTTCGCGCGTGGGCTCGACATCCTCGAGAACGCGGTAGCCGAACTCGCCGAGCCCACGAAGGTGGCTGTGCCCTCATGATCGTGCGCGACCTGAACGAAGCGAAGAATGGTGAGCGGCACGTCTTCTCGGACGGCTGGGACAGCGTCCGGTTGCTGCTCAAGTCGGACGGCATGGGCTTCAGCTTCCACATAACGACCATCCACGCGGGCGCCGACCTACCGATGCACTACAAGAACCACCTCGAGAGCGTCTACTGCATCGAGGGTGAGGGTTCGATCGAGGACCTGGCGACGGGCGAGACGCATGCGATAAGACCCGGCGTCGTATACGCCCTGGACCAGCACGACCGCCACATCCTGCGGGCCCACGACCGCCCCATGGTCATGGCCTGCGTTTTCAATCCGCCGGTCACCGGCAACGAGGTCCATCAGGACGACGGGTCGTACGCCCTCGAGGCCGAAGAGGCCTGAATCGGACGCGACCGACCGAAGGCGAAGCAAGACGCCCACCCCAGCGGAATCGACCCCCAGGTTCGGCCCGCGAGATCGACCAGGAAGGAGAGCCCATGAGCGCGATCGCAACAGAACGAAGAGAAGATCTCTACCCGACCCGGCTTCCGGAGGAGCAGTGGCTCCCCCGCCACGACCCGACAGTTTCCAGCGACTGGCACGCGGGAGCGCCCCTCTCTCGGCAGCAGACCGAAAGGTTCGAGCGTGATGGCTTCCTGGTCCTGGAAGACCTCTTCACGCATGAGGAAGTGAAGGCGCTCATCTCCGAATCGGCCGCACTGCGCAGCGGAGAGCGGGACCTGGAGGCGGGCAGCGTCGTCACCGAACCCGGTTCGGAGGAGGTGCGTACAGTCTTCAAGCTGCCCGAGCAGAGCCCGCTCTTCGAGCGGCTGGCTCGCGACAGCCGGATAGCCGGAGCGGTCAGCTTCCTGCTCGGCGAGGACGTCTACGTGCATCAGTCCCGCCTCAACTACAAGCCAGGCTTCACCGGCAAGGAGTTCTACTGGCACTCCGACTTCGAGACCTGGCACGCCGAGGACGGCATGCCCCGGATGCGGGCCATCTCTGCCTCGCTGCTGCTCACCGACAACAGCGCGCTCAACGGTGCCCTCATGCTCATGCCCGGCTCGCACCAGCACTTCATCGCCTGCGCCGGCGAGACACCGGAGGACAACCACAAGTCGTCGCTCAAGAAGCAGGAAGTGGGCGTCCCGTCGCACGACGCCCTGAGCAAGCTCGCCTCCCAGCATGGCATCACAGCCGCAACCGGCAAGGCTGGCACCCTCCTCCTCTTCGACTGCAACACCATGCACGGTTCGAACGGCAACATCACGCCGTTCCCGCGCTCGAACGCCTTCTTCGTCTTCAACGCGATGTCGAATCAGCTCGAGGAGCCGTTCGGCGCCAAGAAGGCGCGCCCCGACTTCCTCGCTCAGCAGGGAGAGCCGCAGGCGGTCGAGGTCGCCTCCGGCAACCTGCTTTGACCGACCTGATGATGAAGAGACCCCCGGAAGTGAGCATGGACCAGATCGGCAATCATACGGTGGAGAAGATCGGCGGTACCTGCATGAGTCGGGCTAGTGAACTGCTCGACTCGATCCTCATCGGCAGCAGTAGCGGTAGCGAACTCTACCGGCGGATCTTCGTCGTCTCGGCCTTCGGCGGCATGACCGACAGGCTGCTCGAAGGCAAGAAGACCGGCGAGCCCGGCGTATACGGTCTGTTCGCCGACGGCGACAACGAGGCCGAGTGGATGAACGCGCTCAGCTCGGTAGGCAGGGCGATGCGCGACATCAACGAGTGGATGTTCGAAGACGCCGCCGACCTGCACGCCGCCGACGACTTCGTAAAGGGGCGAATCGAGGGCGTGCGAAGCTGCCTCATCGACCTGCAGAGGCTCTGCTCCTACGGTCACTTCCGGCTGGCCGAGCACATGCCCACCGTCCGCGAGATGCTTTCGGCCCTCGGCGAAGCTCACTCGGCGAACAACCTCGTCCTGCTGCTCCGCCGCCACGGCGTCAACGCCCGCCTCATCGACCTGACCGGCTGGCGCGACGAGAGCCAACCGGAGCTGGAGGAACGCATCGGAACCGCGTTCGCCCGGGTGGACCTCGAGCACGAGCTGCCGATCGTCACCGGCTACGCCCAGTGCCGGGAGGGGCTGATGCGCGAGTTCGACCGCGGTTACTCGGAGGTTACCTTCGCGACCATCGCGGCCATGACTCGGGCGCGCGAGGCGATCATCCACAAGGAGTTCCACCTCTCCAGCGCCGACCCCCGGCTGGTGGGCGCCGACCGAGTGCGCAAGATCGGCCGCACGAACTACGACGTCGCCGACCAGCTGTCCAACATGGGCATGGAGGCCATCCATCCGCAGGCCGCCAAGAAGCTGCGCCAGGCCGAGGTTCCGCTACGTGTCGCCAACGCCTTCGAACCGCACGACCCCGGCACCCTCATCGACGCCGAGCCGGCCCACGAGGCGGGCGTCGAGATAGTTACCGGCCTGCCCGTCACCACGCTCGAACTGCTGGAGCAGGACATGGTGGGAGTGAAGGGCTACGACGCCACCATCCTCGAGGTGCTCACCCGCCATCACGTCAGGATCGTCTCGAAAGTATCCAACGCGAACTCGATAGTCCACCACCTCGAAGCGCCTGCCAAGGCGATCAGGCGGGCGGAACACGACCTGGGCGAGCGTTACCCCACGGCCCGGATCACCGCCCGACGATCAGCGATGGTGTCAGTCATCGGGCGTGACCTTCGCGGGCTGAGGATCATGCGTCGAGCGCTGGTCGCCCTCGAAGAACACGGCATCGAACCGATCTCGGTGCAGGAGACCGGACGCGCCGTCGATGTCCAGTTCCTGGTGGCGCTCGAAGAGCGGGAGCGTGCAGTGGCCGTCCTCCACTCGGAGTTCATCGACTCGGGCCGGGCCGAGGTTCTTCCCGAGCTGGCCCTGGCCTCCTGAGCCGACGATCAGGGGTTGCGGCACAGCCCCAGCAGGTGGGCGCTGGAGTTGGTCAGCTCCGAGTCGGCCTCGGCCGCCCTCGCCGCTGCCAGGGCAACTTCCTGCCAGGCCGCATCTTGCCAGCGAGCATCGAACTCGCAGCTGAGCCAGGCGGGCCCTTCGATCCCTACCAGCTGCACCACCGTCAGGCCCGATTCCACGAGCTCAAATCGGGCCTCTTCAGTCGAGTGGAAGTAGGAGACGGCGCCGAACCCTGACCGTCGCTCGGTGAGACCGTTGCGAGCTACGTCGGCCATCATCTCTAGCGCACCCCGGTTCTGTGCCCAGTCGTTCAGGAAGGCGTCGAAGAAGACGCTGCTCCGCGAGATGAATGCGACGCACACGAACCCGCCGCTCCGCACGACCCGGCGGGCCTCCTTCAGGGCCGAGATGCGGTCCGCCTTCGACCGCAGGTGGTAGAGGGGTCCCAGGAGCAGGGCCGCATCGAACGAGTCGTCGGGCGCATCGAGAGCTCTGGCGTCCCCCACCATCGAGGCGAAACTGCCTTCGTCGCGGGCGGCGTCAACGTGGGAGGGGACCGGGTCGACCAGTTCGACTTCGTAACCCTTCCCGGCCAACCAGCCCGAGTAGACGCCGGTGCCACCTCCAACATCGATCACCTTCGCCGGCGGAGAGGGAAGGAATCTGCTGAGCAGTTCGACGGTGCGGGCGTACTCGAGCTGTCCAGGACCGCGCCTGAGGCGCTGCGCCTCGTCGTGGTCGACCTCGTAATACTTCGCTAGTTCGGCGTCGCTCATCAGTTCGCAGATGATAGCTCGTCGAGGAGACAGGAACTCTTACGAATCGGTCTCCTGAGAGTCAGGCGGAAGAATCCGTAGGCCCGCGGACACGTCCGAACGAGCGGCCCGACCAGACGATATAGAGGATCATCGCGGCAACGAGCAGGTGTACCGCCAACGCGACCGACCTCTGCGGCAGGTACGAGTACTCTTCGAGCAGCAGCCGAGTGTTCGCCAGCTGGTGAGTGGATTCGATGGTCAGCAGGTCTTCGCGCAGCGCCTCGGCCAGTGCGTATGAGGCGACCAGACCCATCAGGTTCATGGAAGCCGCGACCAGGTATACGACCGTGACCAGGACCTTCGTCGACATCGTAAGGGCCGACTTGCGAGACAGTAGCCAACCGACGACCGCGACGACCACCGCCAGATAGAAGTTCCAGTAGAAGTCGATCCTCCCTCGCGCGGCGAGGAGGAGTTCGGCCACCTCCTTCATGGAGGCTGCGTTGGACAACTCCATGACTTCCGAGCATACGGCTATACCGGCGGCCGCGGCGGCGCAGTTGACCTGCTGGACGAAAAGAGCGAGCCGGCCGCACGAGGCCGGCTCGCTACCTGCACTAACGCGTCAGGCTACCTGATGCCCCGTCCCCTGGGTGGCTCTAGGTCCAGGCCGATGATCACCGGATCGTGGTCGGACGAGCGGAACGGTGAGTCGTCGTAGAGCAACTCGACGTGCCGATCGGACTTGTAGTCGGCGTCGTAGTCGAGGACGCTCGGCTCCTCGGTGTTGATCCGCCACACCGCCGCGTCGGTCACCTGGTCTGCCAGGCCGGGAGTTGCCAGAGCGTGGTCGAGGGTGCCGCTCTCACCCGAGAACACGTAGGTGAACTCGTCGGGCTCGAGAAGGTCCTCGAAACCTGAGCTCACCAGCACCCGGATCGGATCCTCCATCGCGTACGAGTTGAGGTCACCCATGATCAGGACGTCCGGGTCCTCTGCTTCCTCCGCGAGCTGCTCGGCCCAGTCAGCCAGGGCTTCGGCCGCTGCGGTTCGTGTCTCGTTGCAGTTGCCCTGACCGTCGCCCGTGTCCGCGTCGCCCAGGTCGGCGCACGAGCTCCCCTTGCTCTTGAGGTGGTTGACGATCACCGTGAACCGGGCCCCGGAGTCCTCCGCGACGAACGTCTGCGCCAGCGCCGGGCGGTTCTTCGTGTCCACGAAGCGCGGGTCCACTTCGCTGGTGAGCACGCGATAGTGGCCAGCAGGGCTTACTTCTGCGGGTTGGTAGATGAGCGCGACCCTGATCTCGTCGGTTCCGATGACGCCCGTCTCGATGTAGTCGTACCTGTTCTGGCCGTCGAGCTCGTTGTTGAGCCTTCGGACGAGGTCGGCGAGAGCGCTCTGGGAGCCGGCGTCGTTCTCTATCTCGATGAGCCCCAGAACCTCGGCGTCGAGTGGCACGATCGCTGCGATCAGCTTGTCGAGTTGCCGCTCGAGTTCGAACTCGTTATCAGCGCCCCGGGGAGTGGGGAACCCGCCGCCGTGACCGTCACCGTTGAAGAAGTTGAGGACGTTGAAGCTGGCCACCTGCAGGTCGCCGCCAACGTCGGGGACCTGGTTCGGCCGGGGGTTGGCAGGAGTGAAATCGACCGCCTCGGTGGGGTGGATCCGGTAGGCGTCGGTTCCGTACCAACCCTCGCCGCTCCAGCTGTAGGTGATCACGCCTATTACCGAAGACGTCGTGTCGCCAACGCGCAGAGTGTCATGGGCCGTCAGTTCGTCGCCGGTCGCCGAGTAACGGATGGGATCCGGGTTCTGATCGAGAGAACCGTCGTCGAGGAGGATCGTCCTCCGTTCGAGCGACTCGCGGTGCTCCTCGTAGCCCGCCTCTGAGGGCAGGTTCGCCTGGGTGTACTGAACTAGCCGTTCGTCCGCCAGCATGACGAGGCCGCCTCGGCCGAGGTGGTAGACCTCCGTCGCCACCAGAGGTCCGCTCGCCGACTTCAACTCGACGAGCATCCCCTCGTAACGCTCCCAACCGCTGCCCTCCTGGAGCGGGAGGGTGACGACAGTGGCTTCCGCGGAAGCTTTGCCGCTGACTTCGACCATTTCTACATCGGTGAGCTCGGTAAGCCCGTGGTACTCGTCGACCCTTCCTCGGACCTCGACGAGGTCACCCACCTCGACGTCTGTGTCGTAGTGATAGACGAAGATACCGTCGGAAGTATCCTCGAGGCCGTCCCCTTCCAGGTCCTGAACGAAGAATCCGCCCAGGGAGCCGTACTCCTGGAAGTCGCCTGCCACGACTCCCTGGATCGTGACCTCGGACCCGTCCAATGGGCTCGACTCGCCCGCGCCTTGTATCTCGTAGATCGGTATTGTCCCCACGGGATCGGGTTCCGGTTGCGGTTCGGGCGACGCCGCACGATCAGCGGCAACGCATTTCTCTTCATGAGTACCCAGCCCGTCGAAGGTGTCGCGAGCGACGGCAGCCCACTGGAGTGCAGGATCGAAAGCTCCGTAAGCGTCCGTGTCCCCCACGCAGACGTTCGGGTTGCGACGTAGCGTCAACTCGGCTGTGCCGATCTGCTCGTTCCCCCAAACCTCGCCGGGGTCGACGCCGACCTGGCCGATCGCATCCGCAACCGCGTCGCCGCGTCGCAGGACGATCGCGTCGTCCCCATTGAACCAGCAGCAGCCTCCGGTCAGATCGGCCAGCGCGAGGATCTCCGGTCCAGCGTCGACTGTGGCTACGACGAAGGCGTCGCCAGCCGCGAGGACGCCCTTGAGGTCGACCGTGCGGCCCGGATCCGAATTGCCGTTGTAGTAGATCTCCACCCGGTATTCGGAGAGCGGCACATCGTCAAGCGTGCCGTTGTAGATCTCCAGGGCCTTGTTGTTGTCGCTTCCCTCGACGTACTCGCTGAAGTAGAGCTCGCTCGTTATGTGCGAGCTCTGTGTCGAGAAGGTAGCGGGTTCCGGAAGTTGCTGCCGTGAACAGCCAGCTAGAACCACCAGCAGGAAGCACCAAACGGATACTGCGAGTCGACGCACGAACACCTCTCTCGGACCCCCCATCGAAGGCCAATTTGGGTTTGGCCTACTTTACGATGGAGTGCAGCTCGATGAGTGAGAGATGAAGGCGCCGGCGAGCGCAGCCTGAGGGTGCTGCCTCTGGCCGGAAGCTCGGTGCGTACCGTACCTGGCGAAGCTCGTCGTTCGCGAACGCGTATCGCGATAGTGCGTCACTTGCCCACGTACTCCGCCAGATGCTCGCCGGTAAGGGTCGAGCGGGCTGCGACGAGATCCGCCGGGGTGCCCTCGAAAACGACCCGGCCCCCTTCGTGGCCGGCCCCGGGACCGAGGTCGATGAGCCAGTCGGCGTGCGCCATCACCGCCTGGTGGTGCTCGATGACGATCACCGACTTGCCCGAATCGACCAGCCTGTCGAGCATCTTCAGGAGCTGTTCCACATCGGCGAGGTGGAGTCCGGTGGTTGGTTCGTCGAGGATGTAGACCCCACCCTTCTCACCCAGGTGCGTCGCCAGCTTCAGTCGTTGCCTTTCGCCGCCCGAGAGGGTGGTGAGCGGCTGGCCCAGAGAGAGGTAACCGAGGCCAACGTCCACCAGCCGGTCGAGGATCTTCCTGGCGGCCGGCACCTTCGCTTCACCGGACGCGAAGAACTCCGCCGCTTCGACGATCGGCATCGCCAGCACCTCGCTGATGTCTCTGCCGCCCAGTTCGTACTCCAGCACCTCTGCCTGGAAGCGCTTCCCTTCGCACACTTCGCAGGTCACGGCGACCCCTGCCATCATCGCGAGGTCGGTGTAGATGACGCCGGCACCGTTGCAGTTGGGGCAGGCGCCCTCGGAGTTGGGACTGAAGAGCGACGCCTTGACACCGTTCGCCTTGGCGAACGCCTTGCGGATGTGGTCGAGGAGCCCGGTGTAGGTCGCGGGGTTGCTGCGGCGCGAGCCCTTTATCGCACCCTGGTCGATCGCTTCCACCCCGTCACGTCCCGCCACCGAGCCGTGGATCAGCGAACTCTTGCCCGAACCGGCCACGCCGGTCACGACCACGAGCACTCCCAGCGGGATATCGACGTCGACATCCTTGAGGTTGTGTGTCGTGGCCCCGCGTACCTGAAGCGCGCCCTTGGCCTTCCTCACCCCGGACTTCAGGGCAGCGCGGTCGTCGAGGTGGCGCCCGGTGAGCGTCCCGCTCTTTCGCAAGCCGTCCAGCGTTCCCTCGAACACCACTTCGCCGCCGGCGGCGCCGGCGCCAGGACCCAGATCGACGATGTGGTCGGCGATGGCGATGACTTCGGGCTTGTGCTCCACGACCAGGACCGTATTGCCCTTGTCGCGCAGCTGCAGCAGCAGCTCGTTCATCCGCTGGATGTCGTGCGGGTGCAGGCCCCCGGTGGGTTCGTCGAAGACGTAGGTAACGTCCGTCAGCGACGAGCCCAGGTGGCGGATCATCTTGGTGCGCTGCGCTTCGCCACCCGACAGGGTGCCCGACGGCCGGTCGAGGGAGAGGTAGCCCAGGCCGATCTGAACGAACGAGTCGAGGGTATCGCGGAGGCTCTCGAGCAGAGGGGCCACCGAGGGCTCCTTTAGCCCTCGCACCCACCGGGCAAGGTCGCTTATCTGCATCGCGCAGGCGTCGGCGATGCTGATGCCCTCGATCTTCGACGAGCGGGCCCCCTCGTTGAGTCGGGTGCCACCGCACTCCGGACAGGTCGTGAACTTCACGGCCCGCTCCACGAACTCGCGGATGTGGGGCTGCATCGCTTCCTTGTCCTTCGAGAGGAACGACTTCTGGATGCGCGGGATGAGACCCTCATAGGTGATGTTGATGTTGTTGATCTTCACCTTGACGGGTTCGCGATAGAGGAAGTCGTGCAGCTCCTTCTCGCTGTAGTCGCGGATCGGTTTGTCGGGGTCCAGGAACCCTGACTCGGTGAAGTAGCGAACCGACCAGCCCCCGGCCTTATAGCCGGGGATGGTGATGGCTCCTTCGTTGAGCGACTTGCTCTCGTCGAACAGCTGGGCGACGTCGATGTGGCTCACGGTCCCCATCCCTTCGCAACGGGGACACATGCCGCCGGTGACGGAGAAGCTGCGCGCCTCCACCTTCTTCCCGTCGGCGCGCTCGATCGTTACGGCCCCCTTCCCGCTCACCGAGGCGACGTTGAACGAGAACGCCTGCGGCGGGCCTATGTGCGGCCTACCGAGCCGGCTGAAGAGGATGCGAAGCAACGCGTTGGCGTCGGTCGCCGTGCCGACCGTGGACCTGGCGTTCGCGCCCATGCGCTCCTGGTCGACGATGATCGCGGTGGTGAGCCCTTCGAGCACATCGACATCGGGTCTGGCCAGTGCGGGCATGAACCCTTGGACGAAGGCGCTGTAGGTCTCGTTGATGAGGCGCTGCGACTCCGCGGCTATCGTGCCGAAGACGAGGGAGCTCTTCCCGGACCCGGAGACGCCGGTGAAGACGGTGAGCCGGCGCTTCGGGATCTCGAGGCTGACGTCCTTGAGGTTGTTCACCCGGGCCCCCTGGACCCGGATCAGGTCGTGGCTGTCGGCTGTGTGCTGTCGCTGCGCCGCCTGCTGCGGCTCCGTCTTCACGGCCATACGTGTCGCGCCTCCGATCGGCGGTCCTCTACCGGACCTGGTTTATGCGGATCAGATTGCCGGCCGGATCTCGCACGGCACAATCCCGGCGGCCGTAGGGTTGGTCGGTCGGCTCCTGGACGACCTCGGCTCCGCTCGCCTGAACCCGTTCGAAGGTGGCGTCGAGGTCCGGAGTGGCCAGGATGATGCTGGCGAAGGTGCCCTTGGCCATCATCTCCGCGATCGTCCGACGCTCCTCTTCGGTGATACCCGGGTTGGAAGCCGGCGGGTAGAGGACGATGGAGGTGCCGGGCTGTTCGGGAGGACCCACGGTGATCCAGTGCATGTCGCCGTACTCCACCTGGTTGCGGACCTCGAAGCCGAGGGTGTCGCGGTAGAAGGCGAGCGAGGCCTGCGGGTCGTCATGAGGGAGGAAAGTCTCGAATATGGTCACGTTTTTCATGGCGGTCACTCTAGCGCGGCTCGGTTTCCGTCGCTTCTCGATTCCTGATCGGCCGCGTTACCTGCTTCGCCACGCACGGCGCCAACCCTGCCGTGGCCAGCGCCTGCTCTTCACGGTATACGCTCGGAGGCACCCCCACGAGCTCGCTGAAACGTGTGCTGAAGGTGCCCAGCGACGAACAGCCTACTTCGAAGCAGGCTTCGGTGACGTTCAGGTCACCCCGCCGCAACAACGCCATCGCCCGCTCGATGCGCCGGGTCATCAGGTAGCTGTAAGGCGACTCTCCGAAGGCGATCTTGAACTGGCGGCTCAGGTGTCCGGCCGACATCCCGACGTCCCGCGCGAGGGCTTCGACGTCGAGCGGTTCCCGATACTCCCTGTCGATCCGGTCGCGTACCCGCCTCAGGCGCGCCAGGTCGCGCAGCCGTTTCGCTTCTGCCTCTCTGCCGCTCATCTGTGCCGATGGTGCCACGCGACCGGGTGGATGTCCAGCAGTGGGTTCGCTCCCTGTGGAGCTGGTCCGGCGCATCCGCCCAGGGCCCGGTGGGGGGGCCTTGTAAGATTTCCGTGAACTTTCTCGGCTTAAGCTCGAGCCGGGGTAGGTATCATCCCCCCGAAAAACGAAGACGCCCGTACCGTATCGGCCCTCGCCGAGCGGCGGGCTCGAACTTTTTTGGAGGGGCAAGCGGTGTGGAAGGGGCCGAAACCGTTAGATCCTGATGGACCGCGCCACTGACTCTACGATCTCGCTGCAGGCGGGCGAAGGGCCTCAGTACCGCACCGACCTGCTCTGGAACCTCAAGCGCCAGAGGAGCAAGGTGGTCCAGAAGTTCCTCTGGATACTGCTGGTCGTCGTGGCCGCCACCATGCTCGTGAACATCCTGCTGCTGGGCAGGGAGGCGTTCACGGTTCGAGGGCTGGTCCCCAACCTCTCCCTGCTCATCCTGCTCGGTGTGGCCATAGGACTGAACAGGCGCCACCACTTCAACGCGGCGTTGATCCTGATCATAGGAGTCATCCTGGTAGGCGCCTCCCTGCCGCTGTTCATGGTGGGCATACCGGGGAACGAGATAGCGCTCTTCCTCTTCTTCGTACCACTGGTCCTCGCCGCGCTGCTCCTGAATCGCTGGGCGCTCTACACCACGCTGACACTGACGCTGGCTGTCGTGCTGTTATCGTCACTGCTCTACGCCGCCGGCATGCTTGCGGGTGGGCCGGCAGAGGCCCGTGCCCCCTGGCTGCCGGCCGTGCAGTTCGCCATCGTCCTCTGCCTCGTCGCCTTCTTCCTCGACCGGTTCGGCGTGACGCTGCAGGAGGCGCTCCGGAACTCGGTCGAGCGTGAGGTGTCATTGCGGAACCTGACGGTTCGACACCGGCTCACCGACGAAGCTTTGGTGGAGGAGAAGCACTTCAACGAAGTGGTGATCGACAGCCTCCCGGGGATCTTCTTCGTGGCCGATGAGAGCGGTAATCTGCTCCGCTGGAATCGGAACTTCCAGGAGGTGACGGGCTACCGGCCCGGGGAGGTGGCGAAGGTGCGCGCGAGCGATCTCGCCGCCGGTAGCGACGGCGAGGTGATCGAACGGACGCTCCAGGCGGTGTTCGCCGACGGGCAGGCCAGCGCTCAGGCGAGCTTCGTGGACCGGCAAGGGGCGAGGGTGCCGTTCCTCCTGAGCGGTACCCGGATCGAGATGAGCGGCGCCGTCTTCGCCGTGGGCGTGGGCGTCGACCGGAGCGAGATCGATGAAGCCAGGAGCAGGATCCAGACCCTCAACGAGGAGCTGCAGGTGCGCCTCGAGCGGATCACCGCGCTGCACGAGATAGACAAGGCGATCACCGGCAGCCTCGATCTGGAGCTCACTCTCGATGTCGTGTTGCAGCAGGTGATGCGAATGCTTGCGGTGGACGCCTCCTGCATCCTGCTGTTCGAACCGAAGCGCCTGGAGTTGAGGTACGCCGCCAGCCGTGGTTTCCGTAGGAAGGGCTGGGAGAACCTGAGGTTGCGCCTGGGTGAGGGTCAGGCCGGAATCGTCGGTCTCGATCGGGAGCGCCGGTTCATCTCGGGCGCCGATCCGATGGCGGCGGCCTTCGGTACGGCCCGGCACATAGCCGGCGAGGAGTTCCATGCCTATGTGGCTGTGCCGCTCCTGGCCAAGGGTCACCTCAAGGGCGTGCTCGAGCTCTACCACCGCTCACCCTTGACGCCCGACGAGGACTGGTTCGACTTCCTCCACACGCTGGCAACCCAGGCCGCGATCGCCCTCGATGACGCCGTCATGTTTCAGGACCTCGAGAGGTCCAACCAGGAGCTGCGGCTCGCCTACGACACCACCATCGAGGGTTGGGCACGGGCGCTCGACCTGCGTGACGAGGAGACCGAGGGGCACAGCCGCCGCGTCACCGAGATGGCGCTGCGGCTGGCCCAGCGGATGGGGGTGCCGGACGACGAGCTGGTCCACATGCGCCGCGGGGCCCTGCTTCACGACATCGGCAAGATGGGCGTACCCGACGGGATACTCCTCAAGCCGGCCGAGCTGACCGTCGAGGAGCGCGAGATCATGAAGCGTCACACCACCTACGCCTTCGAGCTGCTCAGCCCGATAGCATTCCTGCGGCCGGTTCTCGACATCCCCTACTGCCACCACGAACGGTGGGACGGCAGCGGCTACCCGCGCGGCCTCTCGGGCTTCCAGATACCCCTGGCTGCCCGGATCTTCTCCGTCGTGGACGTTTTCGACGCCCTCACCAGCGACCGTCCTTACCGCTCCGCATGGAGCGAGGACGATGCTCTGGCTAACGTCGAAGAGCAGTCGGGGAGGCAGTTCGATCCGGAGGTGGTCGAGGCGTTCCTTTCGATGATCGCCGAGCGGCCTAGCGATGGCTGAAGGTTGTAGCGCCTTCGACCCGCCTGCCTAGGCCACCGCCTTCTCCGCCTCCTGGAACTGCGCCTGATAGAGGGCCGCGTAGGCTCCGCTCGCGGCGACCAACCGATCGTGGCTGCCTTGTTCGACGATCCGCCCCTCTTCCATGACCACGATCAGGTCGGCGTCACGGATGGTCGAGAGTCGGTGGGCGATGACGAAGCTCGTGCGTGTGCCCCTGAGAGCCGACATCGCATGCTGCACCAGCAGCTCCGTGCGGGTGTCGACCGAACTGGTGGCCTCATCGAGGATCAGAAGCGCCGGATTGGCGAGGAACGCACGGGCGATGGTGATGAGCTGCTTCTCGCCGGCGCTCACGCGGCCGCCCTCGTCGTCGATGACGGTGTCGTAGCCGTCAGGAAGGCTGTGCACGAAGCGGTCGACGAATGCGGCCTTGGCCGCCTCGACGATCTCGTCCTCGCTGGCTTCGGGCCGCCCGTAAGCGATGTTGTCGCGGATGGTGCCACGGAAGAGCCAGCTGTCCTGCAGCACCATACCGATCTTCGAACGCAACTCTTCGCGGCGCATGGTGGCGATGTCGATCCCGTCGAGGGTTATCCGCCCCGAATCGAGCTCGTAGAAGCGCATCAGCAGGTTGACCAGCGTGGTCTTGCCGGCGCCGGTCGGGCCGACGATGGCCACCGTCTGCCCCGGTTCGGCGACCAGGGAGAGGTCCTCGATCAGGGGCCGCTCCTCTTCGTAACGGAACGACACGTGCTCGAACGCCACCCGGCCGACAGTGGGCGCGTCGAGCGAGGGCAGATGTTCCTCGGGCGACTCCTCCTCTGCGTCGAGCAGTTCGAAGACCCGCTCGGCCGAGGCCACGCCCGACTGAAGCAGGTTGACCATGGCCGCGATCTGGGTGACCGGTTGGGTGAACTGGCGCGAGTACTGGATGAACGCCTGCACCTCGCCCAGGGTGATGGTGCCGTTCGCTACCCGCAAGCCGCCCATCACGGCTATGACGGCATAGTTTAGGTTACCGATGAACATCGTCAGCGGCATGATCAGTCCGGAGAGGAACTGCGCCCTGTAGCTGGCCTGGTATAGCTCGTCGTTCTCCCGTTCGAAGGCCTCCTGCACCTCGCGCTGGCGGCCGAACACCTTCACCAGAGCGTGGCCCGTGTACGCCTCCTCGACCTGTGAGTTGAGGGTGCCGGTGCTGCGCCACTGGGAGATGAACTGCTTGCCTGACCGGGTCATCACCAGCATCGCCACCACCATCGTCGCCGGGATGGTGGCGAGTGCGACCAGGGTGAGGGTCGGTGAGATCGAGAACATCATGACCAGCACGAAGACGACGGTGAGGGCAGAGGTGAGCATCTGGCTCATCGTCTGCTGCAGGCTCTGCGAGATGTTGTCGATGTCGTTGGTAACCCTGCTGAGCAGTTCGCCACGCGGTTGCCGGTCGAAGTAGCGCAGGGGCAGGTCGTTGAGTTTCTCCTCGACCGACTGGCGCAAGCGGTAGACGGTGCCTTGCACGACGTCGTTGAGCAAGTAGCCCTGGAGGAACTGAAGCAGGGATGCGCCCAGGTAGATGGCCAGGACGATCAGCAGGACCTGGCCGACTGCCGAGAAGTCGACTCCCACCCCTGGAGTGAAGTCGATGCCGGAGAGGAGACTGCCTATCTGATCCTGGCCCCGAGCCCTAGCGGCGGCTATCGCCTGCTCGCGGCTGATGCCGGCAGGCATCTGCTGGCCTACGATGCCCGCGAAGATCAGGTTCGTGGCGGTGCCGAGTACGCGCGGGCCCACCGACATCAGCGCCACGGCTATCACTCCGAACAGGATCACGAACGATACCTTCAGTCGCTCGGTGCGCAGGAGGCCAAGCAACCGCCTCAGGGAGGGACCGAAGTTCAGCGGTTTCTGCCCCACGGTAGCGCCGGGGCCGAACATGCCCGGGCTGCGGATGCGTTCTGTCTTCTCCATCGCCTTGGGGTTCTTGGGGTCCGCCTTGGGGCTCTTGGGGCCAGCCTTGGCGCTCTTGCGATCCGCTTTAGGGTTCTTCGGATCGCTCATGCCGCCACCTGTTTCTGCGACTCGGCGATCTCACGGTAGACCTCGTTGGTCCGCAGCAGCTCCTCATGCGTGCCGCTGCCCACGATGGCGCCATCCTCCAGAACCAGGATCCGCTGGGCGTTGACTATCGTCGCCACCCGCTGGGCAACGATGAGCACCGTTGCGTCTCGGGTTTCCGGGGCCAGAG
Organism: Trueperaceae bacterium; assembly: GCA_036381595.1. Classification (NCBI taxonomy): domain Bacteria; kingdom Thermotogati; phylum Deinococcota; class Deinococci; order Trueperales; family Trueperaceae; species Trueperaceae bacterium. The sequence goes on from DASVCN010000035.1 coordinate 32,358, forward strand.
CGCGGCGTAGTCGGGCGTCCGTGGCCACGTCGAGCGCCGAGAAGGAGTCGTCGAACAGGTAGATGGCGGGCTTCCGTACGAGCGCTCGGGCTATCGCCAGCCGCTGGCGCTGGCCGCCGGAGACGTTGGTCCCGCCCTGGGCGATGGGCGACTCGAGCCCTTCTGGCATCGCTGCGACGAACTCCTTCGCCTGGGCTATCTCGAGCGCCGTCCACATCTCCTCCTCGCTGGCATCGGGTTTCCCATAGCGGAGGTTGCTGGCTACCGTTCCCGAGAAGAGATAGGCCTTCTGTGGCACCAGACCGACCAGCGACCAGAGCGCCTCCGGGTCGTACTCCCGCACGTCCTGACCGTCGACCAGTACCCGACCCCGGGTGACGTCCATCAAGCGGGGTATGAGGTTGAGAAGGGTCGTCTTGCCGGCGCCCGTGGAGCCGATGATCGCTACCGTCTCGCCCGGACTCGCCTCGAAGCTGACGTTGGCAAGCACCGGCTTCGAGGCGCCCGGGTAGCTGAAGCTCACGTGCTCGAACTGGAGCAACCCCTTGCCGCGGCCAGCCCGGCCGGCCGGCGGCGGCACGACGCTCGGTTCGGTCTCGAGAACCTCGCCGATCCGCTCGGCGGAGACCGAAGCGCGCGGCAGCACCATGAAGAGCATGGTCGACATCATCACCGACATGAGGATCAGGATCAGATAGCTGATGTAGGCGGTCAGGGAGCCTATCTGCATGGCGCCACTCGCGATGCGGAGGCCGCCGAACCAGAGCACGGCGACGGTGGAGGCGTTGAGCACCAGCATCACCACGGGGAACATCGCTGCCATCCAGCGGCCCACATAGAGGGCGACATCGGTGAGCTCCTCGTTGGCCTTCTCGAAGCGAGCCTCTTCGTGCGGCTCGCGTACGAACGCCCGGATCACCCTGATGCCCGAAATCTGCTCGCGCATCACCTCGTTTATCCTGTCGATCCGCTTCTGCATGGCGCGAAAACCGGGCACCATGCGAACGGCGATGAACGCGATGGCACCCGCCAGGATCGGCACTGCCACGGCGACCAGCCAGGAGAGGCCGGCGTCCTCGCGGATGGCCATCGCTATCCCGCCGATCATCATGATGGGGGCCCGGACGAGCATGGTGAACACCATCAGCAACAACATCTGGACCTGCTGAACGTCGTTGGTGTTGCGGGTGATGAGCGAGGGCGGCCCGAAACCCGCCACCTCGCGGCTCGAGAAGTCGCTCACCCTGCTGAAGACCGCCGAACGGATGTCGCGCCCAACGGCCATCGCCGTGCGCGCACCGAAGAACACGGCGACGATGGTACAGACGATCTGCACCAGCGACACGACGAGCATCCAGCCGCCCTGCCGGAGGATGTAGGCGGTATCGCCCTGGACCACGCCCTTGTCGATGATGTCGGCGTTGATGCTGGGGAGGAGCAGCGCCCCTAGCGTCGCGACCAGCTGAAGCCCCACGATCAGCCAGATCAGTCGGGTGTATGGCTGGGCGTATTTGCGCAATATCCGAAGGAGCATCAGTTTTCCTCTGCGTTCCCGACGACGCCGCGCAGCACGATGTCGACGATCTCATCCAGTTCGAGTGGTGGGAGCGGGCCGATGGGCCGGCGGCTGGCGAAAAGCAGTGCGTAGAACGCAGATGCCGACTTTCGCGGCTCGGCGCGAAGAGTGGCCCGATGCGGCTCGAAGATCCGGGTTAGACCCTCGTGCGCCGCGGCGCTCCACTCGAGGACGAAGGCAGGTGGTCCCGAAGTGCGCTTCTTGCCCGGCCCAAGGGCGCGCAACACGCCGGCGAGGCTGGCGACCTCCTCCGATCTGGCGGTGATGACCCTGGCCGCTTCGAGCATCTGCGATTCGAGGCTGCTCGAGCTGTCGATGCGGCGCAGGCCCTCCTTCATCGGGGCCGGATCGAGACGGTATTCGATGGCGGCCAGTATCAGCGCCTGCTTGTCGGGGAAGACAGTGAATAGAGTTCCTTCCGCTACTCCTGCGGCGCGAGCGAGTTCGCGCGTTGAAACGGTCGCTCCCTCCTCGACGAGCAGCGGCAGAACGGCTTCGATGATGGCTTTTCGGCGCTCGTCGGGCGGCAGCGGTTCGGCGCGACTCTTCTTCGGCACCCCGGCAGTCTAAGTGAGTGAGCGCTCACTCGGAAGACGGTTGCGATACATTCGCTGCTCGTCGGCGTGCCGGCGGCTCTCTCGTCCTGGACTACTTCAGCTTCTTGCTCATGTCGATCTCGGCCGTTCCCCGCTCGAAGCCGAGCATCTCGTTGATGCTGAGCATCGGCCGGTTGCCCGACTCGTTGTCGGTCTTTATCCCTGGCGCGCCCACTTGCCGGGCGTACTCGATCCCGCGTAGCTTCAGCGCCAGCGCGATGCCGCGGCGCCGGTACTCCCGGCGCACGCCGGTGAGGCCGGTCTTCAGGTAGGCAGCCGCATGCGACTTCCACAGGGCCGAGGTGCCCGCGTATCGTCCGGTCTCGCTGTCTATCGCGATGAAGTACGCTTCCGGGATCCGGTTGATGCTCTTCCGGCGGTTCTCGACGAACCGTTCGAACGGCTCCGGCGTGAAGGGGTCCGGTACCGGTACGTCCATCGTGATCTCGTTCAGCATCTCGTACAGCTTCCGTTCGAAGTCGGCCTCACCGGCCAGGTCGGCCTCGCTCCTGATCACGATGCCGCCCGCCGCGACCTTCTCGATGACCCGCTCGTAAGGCGCGGGGTCGAACTTCTGCACGTCGAGGTACGACTCCCAGAAGCGCATCCGCTCCTCGAACCCGCGCTGCCTCAAGAACTTCAGACCGTCGGGCTGGTTCTCGTAGGCGACGTTGGTGAGGCGGATGGGGTCGTGCGGGGTGATCTCGGCGAGCGTCTTCTCGTAGAGGGCGCTCCCTATCCCCCTGCGGCGGAAGTCGGGGTGCACCGCCAGGCTGAAGTAGAGCTTCTGCGGGTGATACATGCCCGGCCAGTGGCCGTACCAGAGGTGGGCCGCGATCCTGCCATCCTCCAGTTCGGCGACGAAGTGCCGGTTGAGATACTTCGGATCGGGGTTGTTCGACTCGTCCCACGTCTTCAGCTCCTCCACGGTCACCGGCCGGTCGGGGTAGGAGGCGTTGTGCACCTCGGCCCGACCGGGATAGTCGCGGATACGGTCGAACTCTCGAACCGTGAATGGTAGCTGTCCGAAGAGAGCCATAAGGGACTCCGATTCTACTCGCCAGCGCTCCCCTCAGGTGGCGGACGGGACAGCGAGCGCGAGGCGCGCGGTCGGGCGATCGGAGGTCCTTGCGAACGAATGCGCGCGAATATGGGGGCCTCTCTGGGGAGAAAGCTGTTCCTAATCCCGGGCACCGTAGCCACCGGATCGAGCCGAAGCGTTCGTACTCGGCCTGGGAGCCTGCCTCGGTGGCCGACAGTGGTAGCATAGGTACAGACCTATGGAACCGAACTCGATCCTTTCATTCAGCACCGGCACTCGTAGCGGAGAGGTGCGAGTCGCTGCCCCATCCCCGGTCCTGGACCTGATCTTCTCCTGCTACTACCTGCGTGGCCTGACCACGCTGCGCCGAGAGCCGCTCGCCTGGGCGGAGGAGTTGCGGCGAACCGCACCGGAGCTCGCCACTGCCGCTGCTGACCTCGCCGGGGAGGGCGGAAGGGCTCGCTCCCTCTTCGCAGTGGCTCTGGAACTCGGCTTCGCGGCCGATGAGACGCCGCGTCGCTTCCTGAGCGCGTTGCCCGACCTTCCCCGTCTGCTCGAGGAGCTGGGCGCCGGCGACCACCCGCACCAGGACGACGACCCTCCCCCGTGGCAGGACGACCCGCCGGACGCGGCCTGGTCCGGGCGAGTTGCCGACCTGCTGGAGCGACTCTGGGCGGAGCTGCTGCCCACCTGGGAAGAGGGTGGACTGGCTGCAGCGCAGGCGGCGGCGCAGGAGGTGAACTCGGCGCTGGCAGAGCATGGAGACGTGCTGAAGGCGTTGCCTCGACACCACTTCTCCCAGTTCGAGGACATGAGCGGCAGCCTGCGAGACTCTTTCGCGAAGGGCCGGCTGCGCATAGTCCCGCTCGCTTTTGCGGAGGGTGGCGGCTTCCACCTGATAGGTGACAGGGTCACTGCCGTCGGGTTCGGGCTCCACGGCGAGCGGGTCCACGAGGTGATCGAAAGACGAGTGGCCGAAGCTGTTGTGGGCGCGAAGGCCTTGGCCGACCCGACTCGACTGATGCTGCTGAGCTTGATAGTCCGTTACCGAACTATGCCAATGACCGTCGGAGACCTGGCTAATCAGCTGTCCGTCACGCAACCCACGGTGTCTGGCCACCTCAAGCTCCTGCGGGAGGCGGGTCTGATCACTACCGATAAGAAGGGGAACAAGTCGTTCCCCAAGCCGGTAGAGGGAGCGGTTAAGAAGGTACTGGACACCCTTTCGGAGGCCCTGGTAGACGAAGTAAGCTGACTATTGGCAAGGACCTATTGACAAGTATCGGCAGCATCCGATAGAGTTGTTGCATAGGAGGTTGCCAATGTTAGTACATCCCGATGCTTACTTCTCCAACGCCCTCGTCGAACACCGCCGCACTATCGAATCGACGCGCCCTGCAAAGGGAGGCCGCGGCCTCGGCGGTGAACCGGTGTCCAGTCACTATCGGCAAGAGAGGTCCCGTCGCAAGGCGTTCCGCATCGCCCACACCTGAGCCGGGCCCCGATGAATCACGAACTGGTCCCCTGAAGCCGGAGGCGGAAACGACCTCCGGCGCTTCGTCTACGATTCGGGGGTGAGCACAGCGGTCCCTTCACCTGAACAGATCCTTGCTGCGCGCGCGGTTCGGCACCACCTGACTCCCTCCAGCCGAGGGAGCAGCGACTCCGACTACCTCGAGATCGTGGGACAACTTGGCCCGCTCAGGCCGCCCAGCTTCGAGTTCCCGGGCACGCCGGTCGTACTGTTCGACAGGCACGAAGACGCCGCAGGCTCCAGCGCTCAGGAGGTGGGCGAGCGGATCCGGCGCCAACGGCTGGTATTCAAGGGACGGTTCCAGGGCGGCAAGGTCGCCTACGTACGCACTTCCGATGTTCCCATCTATCTGGCGGCGTTCCGGCGCGAACGCCCGTTGACCGGCCCCGAACGCGTCGTCCTCGAAGTCCTCGAGAGCGAGGGCCCCCTCCACAAGAGCGATCTCGCCGAGGTGAGCGGGGTGCGCGGCAGGGAGCTTTCCGCTGCCCTTCAGAGGCTGCAGGAGGCGTTCCTGGTCTTCGAGCAACAGCTCGAGACGGAGTGGGACAACGCCTGGTTCTCGCTCGAGCGGGAGCAGCCCGAGTGGCTGGTCGCCGCTCCCGAGCAGGACCTGGCGCGGCTCGAAGTGCTCCGTCGGTTCAGCCGAGCACACGTGGCGACGAGCGCCCAGGAGGCGAAGGACTGGTCAGGTTTCCCCCTCCGTCAGGTGCGCGAGCTGCTGACCGAGCTGACCGAGTCGGGCGAGCTGACGCGGGTCGCTATCGACGGCTGGGGGGAGCGTTTCATGGCCAGCGACTGGGAGCCCGTGGAACCGGAAGCGAGCCTCGCGATCCTGGATCCGGGCGACCCGCTGGTAACGGCACAGGCGTCTGTCCTCAAACGGAAGTTCGATGGTTTGCCTGCGCTCAAGTATGTATACGTCGACGGTGATGTGGCGGGCATCGCCACCGGCAGGTGGGGAATCGGGCCGTTCGATGTCGACGATGTGGTCTTCATCGAGGAAACCTCATCCGAACGATCGAGAGACGACATCATCGCCAAGCTGCGCCGCCACTTCCCTTCACCCCGACACCGTATCGTTTCGTTCGGTGGCATTCCGCTGGACGGTAGATTGGTCTAGGTGGCCAGAAGACGGATCCGGACTCCAAAGGAAACGCGGCCGAAGCGCAGACCTGTCGAAAGGCACCTGCTGGGCACCATGTTCGACCCTACTCGTGCGGTTGAGCGGGTGCTCTCCACCGGCACCGTAGTGAGGCTGAGGGTGGAGGAGTTGGGCGAGGGGTGGGTGATGGTTCACGAGGCGCGCCGCAGAAGAGCTGGTGGCAACTGGATGCGCTGGCGTGAGGTCGAGGGAGAGCAACTCGCCGATGACCTGGGTATGGACAAGTGCTCCCCGGTCGAGGAGTGAACCCTAGTCGATAGCAGCTGCGGCTGCCTCGAGGCGGGGCACTCGGCCGTTCTCGATCTTCTGCCTGGAGGCTATCAGGTCCCGGGCGGCATCTACTTTGCCCCAGCTGTTCCAGAGGAGGGTCCCCTCCACCCTGCTGCCGTTCAGGTAGTAGATGATTCCCACCTCGTTCTCCTTCTCCCAGTCCGCGATCGCCGTGAGGCTCGAGTCCACCCGACCTACGCCCTCCCAACCCAGCTCGAAGAGATCCGAGTAGAAGAGGGGGAGGTGGCTGTAGGGCGCCAGCTTGCCGGCCATGGCCTGGCCCGCATGGAAGCCCATGGTGTTGGCGTTGTCTTCGTGCTCGAAGCGCACCTGCCTCTGCAGCACCTGATCGAAGATGCTGGCCGCGTCGCCGGCCGCGAAGATGTCGTCGTTGCCGGTCTGGAGGAACTGGTTAACGCTGATGCCGCCGTTGATCTCGAGTCCCGCCGCCTCTGCCAGCTCCGTATTCGGGATGATGCCCAGCCCGGCGATCACGACCTCGGCTTCGATGTCGTCTCCACCGGAGATCCTCACCCGGTACCCGGCACCCTGTTCTTCCACGCCGTCCACGAGAGTCGCAGGATGCAGGGCCACTCCCTTCTCCCGGTAGTAGCCGTTCACGTACTCGCCCAACTTCGTTGGCAACAGGCGCGCCAGCAGCGTCCTCTCGGGGAAGATCATCTCCACCTGGTGCCCGTTCATCGCCAGGGCCGCTGCGATCTCGGCCCCGATGTAACCGCCTCCGATCACTGCCACTCGGCGCGGCTCCTCGGTGAGGTCCCGTAGCCTCAGGTAGTCGGCCAGGTCGCGGAAGTAGATCACGCCATCGTCGCGACCGCGCAGGCGCCGGGGGACACCGCCGGTCGCGAGCAACAGCCTCCCGTAGCGGTAGCTCTCGCCCGCGTTGTCTTCGACGGTCTTGCGGAGTGGGTCGAGGCGAACGGCAGCTCGGCCCAAATGGGTCTCGACGCCCAACTCCTCGGTGTCACGCCAGATGCGCTCGAGCGATTCCCCCTTCCAGAGCGCCTTGGAGAGGGGCGGCTTGTCGTATGGAGGGAAGGTCTCCTTGCTCAGCAGACCGATGGTGCCGTTCTCGTCGAGCTCTCTTATGCCTCGAACGGCGGCGTCCGCGGTCATCCCACCCCCGACGATCAGGTAGTCGTATTCAGGCATGCCCGTCTCCTTTCCGCGCCCTGGCGAACGAATGAGAAACTTATGCAAGGAATATATGGCCAAAGTATGCGTTGGTCAAGCTCAGGGTTAGCGGCGTTGCAGGGTCAGTCCGCTTCAGAGGTCGGCCGGAGTGTCGAGGAATTCCAGCCGGTTGCCGAACGGATCGTGCGTGTAGAAGCGGGTCTCGCCTGGCAGATTCGCGTCCCACTCGAGTTGGAAGCCGCTGTCCAGTAGCCGCCGCGAGAGCTCCTCGAGGTCGCCGCAGCGGATGGCTGGGTGCGCCTTGCGGGCAGGACGGAAACCCTCCTCTACCCCCAGGTGCAGCTGTTGCGCGCCAAGACTGAACCAGACCCCGCCCCTGCTGCGCAACTGCTCGGGCTTGACCAACTCTTCCAGCCCTACCAGGTCCCGGTAGAAGGCCCTCGCCTGTTCCTCGCGGCCGGCGGGCATGGCCAGTTGGACGTGGTCCAGGGAGTAGCCCATCGGCCAAAGCTACAACAGGAGAGGTTGAGCCGTTCGGTTTCGAGGCTCCGAGCGGCCGATCTAGTAACATTCCGGCTAGGGACACCTGAGGAGGCCCCCCTTATGACCGCGAACTCGTCGATCCCCGAGATGCTGAACCAGAGCAGGACGGTTCTCACCAGTCCCAGCGTCGCCAACTTCGAGCGCTTCGAGGGGCGAGGCAACCTGGCCGACGCGCTCATCTATATGACGATCGCCGCAGCCATCACCGGCGTATTTGGCCTGACCGAGGGCGTAGGCGGCTTCCTGCGCAACATCATCAGCGCGCTTCTAGGCTTCCTGATCTTCACCTACCTGGTCCACTGGATAGGTAGTCGGCGCGGCGGCAGCGGGACGCTCGACGAGGTCGCCTACTCGTTCGCTCTCTTCTGGGCACCACTGACGGTGCTGGTGGGCGTGGTGAGCCTGATCCTCGCCATCACCGTCGTCGGCATCGTCCTCATCCCGCTCGTTCTGCTCGCTGCTTTCGTGGTGAACGTGTTCTTCGCCTACCTGGCGGTCCAGTCGAGCATGAATCTCCAAGGCGGAGGACCCACTTGGACGGTGCTGATCCTAGCTGCCCTGGCTTCGTTCGTCCTGAACCTGATAATCGCCGCCATCCTGAACTAGGGCCTCGAGCGGACGCGGCCGAGCTTGGCCCGCTGCTCCTCGGATAGATACTTGCTGGCCTCGCGGAAGGTCAGGCCGGAGATGCGCTCGACCCGCGCGAGCAGCCAGTCGAACACCTCCTCCGGCCGCTTCTTCGAGTACTCTCGCAGGACCCAGCCGATAGCCTTGCGGATGAAGAACTCTCGCTCCTCCAGCATCCGATCGGCGTAGCCCGAGAAGGGCCCGAATGGGCCGCTATCCCCCCTGCGGAGCGGAAGCAGGAAGGAGAGCAGCACGGTGCGCCGGAGCCAGAAGTCGTCGTCCTCTGCCCAGCTGTCGAGCACCCTCACCAAGCCCCCGTTGCGGCGCGCGAGAGGGCCAACGACCTTCACCGCGAGCGTGTCGACCAGCGCCCAGGTGCGAGCTTCGCGAAGCATCCTTTCGAGCAGTGGGACGTCGGCGGCTGCCAGCAACTTCTCGCGGTAACAGAGGAGCTCGACCGCCGCCATCCGCAGTTCGTGTACCGGACGCTCCCACAGAGCCAGCACCAGGACCAGGAGCTGATCGCGGTCGAGCTCCGGCAGCTCCTTCACTACCCCCTTGGCGACCTTGCCGATAGCCGGTACCGAAGCGCCGTAATGCTCCAGGGAGCTCTTCAGGTAACGCTTCTCGCTAGCGGCCCGCTCGGAGGTACCGGCGTCCCGTAGCGATCCGGCGATCCGGTCTACCAGCTTGCCGACCTCGGCGGTGCTCACGCCTGAGTCTACGCCCGTTCCCCTGCACGAACAGAAGCCGGAGGGTCTGATATGTCCCTCCGGCTCCAGTTGGTGTCGTTCGCTCAGCGCAGCTCTCGCACGGCCTCGGGTGTTACCAGCGGTGCGTCGTTTCCCCAGCTGCTCCGCTCGTGACTTATGACGGCGGCGATCTGCTCGTCGCTCAGTTGCCCGCCGAAGGCCGGCATGGGCGACGCGTAGGCGACGCCGTCGATAGTCTTGCCCTGAAGACCGTTCAGCACGATGCTTATGTGCTCGGTCGGGTCGCTGGCCGTGACCACCGGGTCGCCCGCCATGGGCGGGAAGACGCCGGGCAAGCCCTTGCCGTTCGACTGGTGGCAGGCCGAGCAGTAGGAACCGTAGACGCTGGCGCCCAGTTCGGAGTCGAACGCAATCGGGGTCGCTGCCCCTGCCGCGTCGGCTGCCGGAGGAGGCTCCTCGGCGAGGGCTCGGCCCTCGTTCTGCGCTACCGATTCGGCGACGGCGGCTTCGACGGGCTTCGCCTGGGTCCCGGTAGCATCCGCCTGGCCCTCCGGGGCGCCGGCAGGTTGCGGGGTCACCGCACTGCTGGCAGCAACCGTCCCATAGGTGGGTGTGCTTGCGAAGCTGGTCGGCGGCTTCCACTGCCGAACTCCGTAGAATCCGGAGAAGGCCACGAAGACGATCAGAAGCACCCAGGCCCAGGTGGGTGCGGGAGCGGGAGTCTCTGCCCTGGAGGGTTCCCAGTTCTGCTCGACGGCGCCACCGTACGAGTTGACCAGCACGGGGATCGAACCCTCCAGTACGTCGTTGTCGCGAATGCCGCTGATGGCGATACCGGGCCCGTTGCGAACCGTGAAGGGGATCTCGCGGACTCCCTTCGTGCCGGTCGAGTCGTACGCCTCCACTCGGAGAAGGTGGGGACCGTCCTGCATCTGCGAGGTATCTAGTTCGAAACGCAGCGGCGGTCGGTAGCTGACCAGGGGTTCCTTGTCTCCGTCGAGGTAGATGTCGATCCGGTCGCGGTCTTCGCCCTCGGCTTCTCTTCTCTCCTCAGCCATCGCCGTTCAACCCTCTTCCCGGAGGATCCGCCGCTTGATGTGTTCGGAGCTGCGTTCCCTCGGCGTGACGAAGAACTTCAGCGCGTAGACGACCACCAGCAGGACGACCAGCGTTCCCAGGCTGGTGATCGCGAAGTCGAGCGGCTTGGCGGTCGGGGCGCCGTGACCCTGGGTGGAGGTCGAGAAGTCGGCGGCCTGGGCGGCGAGCATGAGCAGGAGATCGGCTCCGGCCATCACCGTACCTCCCCGTGGGTGGCGCCCTTTAGGGGCACCTGTTCGAGTGAGAGGAGGTAGGCGACGAGGGCCCTTGCTTCGTCCGTGGCGACGATCTTGCTGCCTGCGGGTACCCTCTCTGCTGGAACCGGGACCACCCCGTCATCTGCCGTGGCTTCCTCCACCACTTCGAACAGCCACGGGTAGGCTGGCATCACCGACTCGGGGACGACTATCCGCGGGTTGTACAGGTGCAGGTACTGCCAGGTCTCGCTCGGCTGACGGGCGCCCACGTTACTTAGGTCGGGACCGGTGCGGGAGCTGCCGAGTACCGCCGGGGCGTACGGTCTCAGTGCGCCGGCCGGAGCCACATCGGCGTAGTCGCCCGGGGCAGAGGGGCGGCCCCATTGGGCGTCCATCGCGATCGGACGTACCTGCTGGGTGTGGCACGCCACGCAGCCTTCGGACACGTAGACCGCCAGGCCCTCCCGCTCGAGTTCGGTCATGGGCGTGGCCCCTGGGAGCGGATGGGTGTTGTTCTGGACCCAGACCGCCGGGCCGATGGCGATCACGGAGGCGAGGGTGACGAAGCCGAAGAGGATGACGGAGAAGAGGAGGATGTGGTTCTTGTGGAAGTTCATGCTGGCACTTCCGCTCCCGTCGCTGACGCCGATGGCGCCGGGGAAGTGTCCCTGGCGGGGCGCATCGACCAGAGGTTGAAGGCGAACACCAGGTGCGATATGAACATCAGGCTCCCGCCCACGGCGCGCCACAGCCAGAAGGGGACCATTAGCTGGACCGACTCTATGAAGGGCGCCTCCGCGATCCAGCTGAGGCCCTGCATGGTGCCGCCGATCATGAGCGCCACGCTGTAGAGCATCAGGCCCACGAGCGCGAACCAAAAGTGGACGCCAACGAGCAGTTGCGGCGGTTCACGTCCGGTCAGTCGCGGAAGCAGCCCGTAGACGCCACCCCAGATGAGGAAGACCACGAAGCCGTACATGGTGAGGTGAGAGTGGGCGACGGTGAAGTTGGTGAAGTGCCAGACGTGGTTGAGCGAGCGGATCGCTTCGAGCGAACCCTGGAACGACCAGAGGAAGTAGGCCAGAACCCCGGCCAGGATGAACGGCAGGCTGTAGCTGCGGGCGATGGTGCGGCCACTGCCCTTCATCGTCAGCAGGAAGTTGCCGGTCCCGGCCGCCAAAGTCACGACCATACCGATGCTGAAGATGATGGCTACCGTCTGCAGCCACCAGGGGACCGGGGCGAAGATGAAGTGGTGGGCGCCGATCATCGTGTAGAAGAGCATCTGGGTCCAGAACGCCAGCACCCCCAACGAGTAGGAGTAGATCGGCTTGTTCAGGAGCTTGGGTAGGAAGTAGTAGGTTAGTCCCAGGACCATCGGCGTGAACCACATCCCCACGCCCATGTGCATGTAGAAGCCCTGGATAACGGTCTCGCTTATGGCGTTCTGCTGATAGAAGGGCAGGTAGGCGATCACCAGGAGGGCGATCGTCCAGAGGAACGCGGCGATGATGTACCAGTTGGAGATGTAGATCTCCTCTACGCCGCGGTCGGCGATGGTGCGGATCAGGTTGTAGGCGGTGAGAATAGCGCCGACCGCGAATATCGCCTGCACTGGCCAGATGTACTCGCGGTACTCCTGGCCGCCGTTGTTGATGCCGGCCATGAGGCAGATGTCGCCTGCCAGGACGGCGATGTTGATGAGTGCCAAGCTCACCCAGGCGAGCCTGTAGCTGAAGAGCCGCCTCTGGCTCGTTCTGGGTACTACGTAGAGCGCCAACGCGATCATCGCCAGCGTCGACCAGCCCCAGAAGACGGTATTCGTGTGGACGGGCCGCAACCGACCGTAGGAGAGCCACGGGATGTGGTCGATGTCGGGGCTGGAGAACTTTATGCCCAGGTATTCGCCCACGAGCGTCCCCACTACGAGCCAGAGTGTCGCGAACGCCAGGTAGGTGAAGATCAGTCTCGTCGAGGCGGTATCGCGGTCGGGAGCGCCGGTGACACGTGCCTTGGGCACCGCCAGTGGACGGATGTTCGAGATGGTGGGGGCCAATCCGGCCATCAGGCGAGCCTCGCAGTGGAGCCGGGGCAGCCGGGCCGGGTGGATATGGAATTCATTCGTCCTCCTGATACTCAGACAACTACGTCTGAATATAAGAGTCGGACCCCTTCCGAGCTAGGGACTATTGCCCCAAGAGGGGCGTATGAAGTGGGTCACAAGTAGCAGCGGCTGAAAAGTCGGACATGATGGTCCGGGACTAGTAGCGTTCGGCCCGGCCTCATCGAGCCCCAGGCCGCCCGGCCGCTGCGCCCGCAGCAGCGATACGGCAGTGATCGGAGGCTGTAGCTCTACAGCGGCCGGCGAGGTCCCCTAACGATGACTCCCGTGCGCCGGGTCCTCAGTTGGGCGACGGCCCGGTCCCCAGCAAGGACCTGGCCTTCTGCCGCGCCTTCTCTCGGTGGGTCTCATCGATGCTCTTCAGCACCTCGAACCCGGCCCACGCGATCATCGCCGCGTCGTCACCCCAGCCCACCGCCGGCAGGAAGTCGGGTATCAGGTCGGTAGGGAGGATGGTATAGGCGAGTGCCCCGGCGATCACCGCCTTGCTCTTGGCAGGAGTCTTCGGGTCGACCATGCAGTAGTAGAGGGTGAGGACCTGGAGCAGCAGGCCCGAACCCCACTTGGCCGCCTGCCGGCCAACGGTACGCCAGAATCTGGGCTCGTCGTAGTCGTCAGCGTTGGCGTACTTGCGCGCCAACTCGAGTTCGTTCTTCCGTTCGTCGTCCACGCGTCTCCCATCGCGGCATGGATCCGAGGCGCTCCCCTGCCCGCAACGGAATCTTACTGGTCGCGCCCGGGTTCGCAGGCAGCCCCGGCTGCCTCCGGAGATCGCGATCGCCTCAACCGGCCTGCCTGCGCAGGCGGGGACGAAGCGCGATCAAGGAGGCAGAACCTGCCAGCAGTACGATGCTGAGGAACGCACCCGCCGTGACAGCATCGGGCGCGACGAGTGGCTGGGCGCGCAACGCCTGCCAGGTGAGCAGAAGCATGATGGCGGCGTACGCGGCCGCGAAAATCCAGGTGAGCGGCACGCTGCGCGCCGGGCTCAGTCGCCGCCGGCGGCTCAGGAACCAGCCAACGAACGGGACCACCTGCAGGGCGTGCATCCCCACGAAATGTCCGATCCGCAGATCGCCGCCTTCTGTACTCCAGCCGGTAACGGGCATCCCCTCGCCACCGTCGGGTACCCCCACGCTGTGCGCGCCGATGACGGTGATCGGTTCTCCGCCCTGCCACGATGCCAGTTGCTGGGCCGTCGGATCGGTCATCAGGAAACCGAGACCCATGCCGACGATCGTCAGCAGCAGGCCCAGTCGCAGCCCCCAACCGAAGGTGCGCGATTCGAAGCGCTGTGCAAGGAGCAGGATGGCGGTTACGAAGTTGGCGACCCAGAGTACGAGGATGGTGATGCCCATCGTGGCGACGACGGTGGCGTCGAACGGGGTGGCAGCATTGAAGTGACTGGTGGTGCCTCTTACGACCTGCGTGACGATGGCCGTCATCTCGATGGCGAAAGTCACGACGGCGACCCAGGCGACAGCGGCGGCCGCCCGACGCTTCCACTTGCTCGACCTGTCGACGAACCCCAACATCCAGGTGAGTGTGAGGGTGTAGAGCGTGATCGAGATTCCGAACTTGGTGGGTTTCAACCATGCCGGCGCGCCGGTGATGACTCGCCCGTCGACGAAGATGCCGGCGATGAAGAAGAGTGTCAGCACGCCCATGAGGAGACCGGTCAACGTCAGCGGTGCATGTACCCGCCAGAGCGAGCGGATGGCGCCGACAATGTCGACGCGCCCGAGGGGATCGCGAGGGCCGAGAATCGATGTTGCCACTTCTGCTCCTCCTGCTGGGGATCTCATGGAATTCGACGGGACGGCCGGTAGCGAGAACCGGCCTGCTAGCTCCTGATCCCGTGGATCAGTGATCGGGCGGTCAGCCGGTGAACCGCCAGCGCCCGCTCGTATTCCAAGTAGGGGGTGGCGATCGCCAGAGCGACGACGCCGTGGACAGCGGCCCAGATCATCGCGGCGTATGCGAGCGTGTCGCCGTCCTCGATCACACCCGCCTCGAGGCACTCCTCCACGGTTCTGGTCAGGATGCCGAAGGAGTCGATGACCGACTCGTAACCCTCTGGCGGCTCACGCTCCAGGAACTCGCCGCGCTGCATGAACATCAACCGGTAGTGCACCGGGTTGGTGAGGCCGAACTCGACATAGGCCTCGCCGATGGCGGCTAGCTTCTCCAGTGGTTCCGAGGCGCCGTCGCAGGCCTCCTGCAACTCCTCCCCGAAGCGGCCGAAGCCGTCCATCGCCACGTGGAAGAGGAGATCGTCCTTGTCGCTGAAGTAGAGGTAGATGGTCGTAGGCGAGTAACCGATCTCCTCGGCCACCTGCCTAAGCGAGAATCGCTCGTAGCCATGTTCGAGGAAGAGAGTGGCGGCGGCATCCAGGATCGACCGGCGCCGCTCTGCCCGCTGCACCGAGCGCCGTTCGGCGCTGCGCTGGCGGATCCGTTCCTCGCGAGTAGTGGCCTCAGGCCTCACGCCCGTTACTGTACTTAACACCGTTAAGCTTGTCAACAGCGATCGACGGCGCAACCGGCTCTATCGACGTCGAGACCTTCCGGGCAGGTGTAGATCCTACGAAGCCCCCGGAGGTTCGTCGCTTGCCGTTTCAGGCCTTTTGACCGTCGTCGAAGATCGCCTCGATCGGCTGTTCGAAGAGTCGCGCTATGCGGAAGGCCAGGGGCAAGCTGGGGTCGTACTTGCCGGTCTCGATTGCGAGCACGGTCTGCCGCGACACCCCTAGTCGTTCCGCCAGCTGGGCCTGCGACCAGCGCCGTTCGGCGCGAAGAACCCGCAAGCGGTTCTCCACGATCAGCGGAATCGGCGCCGCACGATCACGTTACCCAGGCAGAAGGCGGGCGCGATGATCATCCAGACCACGAACATGCTCATGCGCGGGAGGCCCAGATAGACCTCCAGGAAGCCGTAGCTGAAGGTGAGCACGGCCGTAAGTCCGAGCGAGATGAGTCCGGCTTCGCTGTGGAGGCGACGCTGGAGTTCGTCCATCGCCCGGACAGCTTCGAGCCACCCGGTCATGGCCCACACGGCGGGCACCATCGGCAGGAGGGCCAGCGGCACCATCAGGGCGATGGGGAGGGAGGCTGGCTCGAGGTAGAGCCCCTGAGCCACGACCAGGGCCGCGTAGAGGGCCATGCCTATCGCGAAAGTCCGCCAACCGCTCTGTTTTCTGGCATCCGTCGACATCGGGATCTCCTTATCTGGCGTGCTTTACGGATAGTAAAGGAGACTTAACCGAATGTCAAGCGTACTTGTCAAGGTATGCTGTGTGCGTGAGCCTGAAAGACGCCAACCTCGCCGTCCGCTTCCTCCTCGAACTGGCGACGCTGGTGGCCCTCGGCTACTGGGGTTTCGGCGTCGGCGCTGGAGCGCTGCAGCGCTTCGCGCTAGGTCTGGGCGCGCCCCTCCTCGCCGCTCTTCTGTGGGGCCTCTTCGTCGCGCCCAGGTCCCGGGCGCGGCTCGCGGAACCACTTCGATACGGCATCGGGCTGCTGATCATGCTCGCTGGAGCGCTCGCTCTCGCTGCCAGCGGCGAGCACTCCCTGGCTCTCGTTTTCGCACTGGTAATCCTCCTCAATACCTCTCTGGTCGTGCTGTGGCGGCCGTGAACTTCAGGCAGTCGCTCCTTCCCAACGGCCACACGATCGGTTTCGACGATCTGGGCAGCGAACGTGGCGAGCCGTTTCTCTTCTTCCACGGCACCCCTGCCAGCCGAATCAACTTCCGCTTCTTCGATGCGGACGAGGTTATTCGCGAGCGCCAGCTAAGGGTGATCTGCCCCGACCGGCCCGGCATCGGAGGGAGTTCTCCGCAGGCGGATCGCACCACGGCCGACTGGGCCGAAGACATGGAGTTGCTGCTGGATGAACTGGGGCTCGAGCGAGTCACCCTGCTGGCACACTCCGGCGGGGGGCCTTACGCCCTCAGCTGCGCCGCTCACATCCCCCAACGCGTGAAGGCGATCGGTCTAGTCGCCGGCTCGCCGCTCGACTACGGCAACGAGGTCGAGGGCACCAACGCCGATTCGGAGCGTTTCCTCGAGCTGTGCGCGAGGCGTCCCGCGGTGGCTCGCGGCCTGCTGCGGCTCATGAGGTTCGCCTCGTTCGCCGCGCCTGATCTCTTCGTGCGCCAGGCATCGTCGATACTGCCGCGCTGCGACCGGGAGGTGATGGAAGAGCCGGAGATGAAGCGGGTCTTCCTCCGCATGGTGCAAGAGGCGCTCCGCCAGGGCCCGGCGGGAGCTCAGCAGGACGGCGCCTCGATGTTTGGCCCGTGGCGGTTGCCTCTGGAGGAGATCGGGGCGCCGGTGCTGCTCTGGTACGGGAGCGAGGACCGTAACGTGCCGCCGCAAGTGGGTGAGTGGTACAGCGAGAAGATCGACGACAGCGAACTCTCCCTCCTCACCGGCGAAGGCCACCTTTCGATAATGGTGAGGCACGGCCGCAGCATCATCGAATCGTTGCTCGCGAGGACCTAGATCCGAGCGACCAGGCGTTCCCGCCGCAACGTACGGACCCCGTACCAGAGCAGCGCCAGGGCGATCGCCCAGATCAGCAGTCCCAGCAGCAGCACCAGACCGATACTGAAGTAGATGACGCCTACGGCCTGACTGACCATCAGCAGGACTATCGGAAGCACCACCACCCCACCCAGCTGGTACGCCTCCTGCACCGTGTTCACGCGGGCCGAGACGAGCACTCCACCAGCCAGTCCGAAGGCGGCGACGGCCGGCGCTACCCAGAGAGCCAGTACCAGCCACATCAGGTTGGGGAAGAAGATGCCGCCCATCGTGCGGTAGTTGGTGATGTTGACGACCAGCGAGTAGGCAACGAAGCCGAGGAGCGCCACGGCTACCGCGGCGAGCCAGGGCGCCATCAGCTTCGCCGTTACCAGTTCCCGGTCGCTGGTGGGCGTGTAGAGAAGCGCCTCCAGGGTCTTGCGCTCCTTCTCGCCCGCGAACGAGTCGGCGGCGATGACGTTGGCGACCATTATCGGAACGATCAGGTAGAGCGGTGCGAAGATGTAGACCAGCAACATCAGCAGCAGCCGCTGCTCCTCGTTCCGGCCTTCCATCACCGCCTGCAGCCCCGCGGGCATCGCCTCGAGCAGCTGCGACAGGTCGTTTCCGGCGCCCGGCAGGTTTACGAGGTTGGGTGCGAACGAGGCCAGTGCCGGCAGCGCCACGAGAACGACGATCGGCACGATCACAAGGGGCAGCATTATCGCCCTGCTCTGCCGCACGACCGACAGGTCCTTGCGGATGATCGCCCGGACGGCTCGCCAGTTCACGCCGTGGCTCCGCTCTGCCGGTCGTAGAGTTCGAAGTAGACGTCCTCGAGTGAGGGCTCCGACGTCTCGACGCTGTAGATGTGGAGGCCCTCGGCGGCCAGGAGCCTCACCAGCTCGGGGATCAGTTCGCGCTCCACGGTCGTCACCTGCAAGGTGCCGCCAGTGCCTGTCGCGGTGCCGAACTCAGGGCGGGAGCGCAGGAGGGTGAGCGCCCTGCCGAGTTCGCCATCGCCCAGCTGCAGCTCGATCGACCGCCGCATGCCCAGGTCGCGCGCCAGTTCGTGGGGAGCGCCCAACGCCACCACCCGCCCCTTCTCGAGAACCGCTACCCGTTGGCACAGCTGTTGCGCCTGCGCCAGGTTGTGGGTGCACAGAAGCACGGTCCGGCCCTCCTCGCGGCTCAGTCGGCCGATCAGCTCGTTCACGCCCTTAGTCGCGACCGGATCGAGCCCGCTCGTGGGCTCGTCGAGGAAGAGCAGTTCCGGCTCGTGGATGAGAGTCCGGGCGAGCGCCAGCCGCTGTTTCATCCCCTTGCTGTAGCTCCCGACCCGGTCATCAGCGGCCCCGATCAGGCCGTAGCCTGCCAGAAGAGCGGTCGTCCGGCCGGCCACCTCCCGCTTCGGTACCCCGTACAGCTCCGCGAAGTAGTGCAGGGTGTCTCGTCCCGTCATCCGGTCGTCTACCGACGGCGTTTCCGTCGAAACGCCGGTGCGGC
Source organism: Trueperaceae bacterium (assembly GCA_036381595.1). Lineage (NCBI taxonomy): Bacteria > Thermotogati > Deinococcota > Deinococci > Trueperales > Trueperaceae > Trueperaceae bacterium. The sequence continues at coordinate 51,025 of DASVCN010000035.1, forward strand.
GCCTTATCTGCGTACCGTCCCGGGAGGGATCGAGGCCGAAGACGGAGGCGCTTCCGGAGGTCGGCTCGAGCAGGCCGTTCAGCAGTCGCACGGTGGTGGTCTTGCCGGCGCCGTTGTGCCCCAGTAGTCCGAAAACCTCCCCGGCCGCTACCTCGAAGCTGGCTGCGTCGAGTGCGAGGTTGTCGCCGAAGGCGCGCGTGAGGTTCCTGAGGGATATAACCATCTCCACAGTAGCCGAGTATCGCACGCCCTATACTCCGGTTCGTGCCGACGTTCCGCGCTCTGATGGGGCCTATCATCGCCTCACTGGTGGCGCTGGCGCTGTTCCTGGTGATCTACGAGTCGCCCGGCCTCGACCCGCGGCTCGCCGCGCCTAAGTTCCACTTCTGGCTGGTCTCCGGGACCTCGTTGCTGGCGTTCGCCCTTGCGGTACTCGTAGGTTTCGCAGGGGCCCGCTCGGGGGACGCTCGCGTCGCCTACCTCGGCGCCGGATTCGCCGGCCTGGCCGGCTTCTTCTCGCTCCACGGCCTCGCGACGCCGGGATTCCTGATCGGGCGGTCCGAGGTCACGGGCGTCGCCGCCGAGCTCTCGTTGATGTCGCTGGCGATCTGGATGTACCTCGCCGCCTACCGCCGCCCGAACGACGAAGGCGCCGGTATGGTTCGGACGCTCCTCGTCTGGGTTCTCTTCCTCGTCACCGTCGTTACGGTTGGACTCGCTCGGCCCGACCTGGCCCGCTTCATACCGGTCGATGACGATCCGCTCCGCTGGGGTGTCACTACCCTGGTGATCGTGCTGCTGCTCGCCGCCGGAGCACGCTTCCTAGAGGGCTACAGGTTGTCACGCTCGGCACTGCACCTGGTGATGCTCTACCTGGTTGGCCTCCTCGCCGTATCGCAGGTGATCATGGTCATGGGGGTGGTATTCCAGCTGAGCTGGTGGATCTACCACGCACTGTTGCTGATAGCGGTCGTGTCCATGCTGGTCACGGTCGCTGGCCAGCTGCAAGCCGGCACGCTCTCCATCGGACTCGGTTCGCTCCTCACCGACGATGCGGAGCGGCGGCTGGCCTACGGACTGAGGCCAGAGGTCAGGGCGCTCGTGGTCGCCACCGAGGCGAAAGACCGCTATACGGCAGGGCACATGCAGAGAGTCGCCGGGTTCGCGGTGAGGCTGGGCCGGGCCGCGGGCCTTGGCCCCGAGGACCTGAGGGCGCTGGCACAGGCCGCGGTCGTTCACGACGTGGGCAAGATCGAGGTGCCGGACGCGGTCCTCAACAAGCCCGGAACACTGCTCGAGCAGGAGATCGATCTGATCAGGAGCCATCCCGACGTGGGGGCGCGAATAGGCGAAGCGCTGGGGATGCACCGCCGGGAACTCGAGGTCATCCGCCATCACCACGAGCGTTGGGACGGCAGCGGCTATCCCGACGGTCTGAGTGGCGAGGAGATCCCGAAGCTCGCTCGGGTGCTCTCGATCGCCGACGTGTACGACGCTCTGACGTCGGATCGCTCCTACCGCGATGCCTGGAGTCCCGAGGCCGCTCGACAGCACATAAGCCGAGAAGCTGGGCGCTCCTTCGACCCCGAACTGGCGCGCGCCTGGCTCGATATGAACTCCGGTAGCCAGCTCGAAGCGGGCCGCGAGGCCCAGCCGCTCAAGGGGATGTTAGGCGTCCAAGGGGCAGAGTAGCGAACTGGCTGGTGCCCGAGCGGGGAGGCGCAAGGGATCGTCAGAGGGCGGGAACCATCACGAACGCGGCGTAGAACTGGGGCCTCGCGCCGCCCAGGTCGATGACCGAGAGCACGGCGCGCCAGCGACGTTCCTCTTCGAGGCGGGTCCACACGCTCGCGCCGGACTGTCCGCCTGGGGCGCGAAGCCAGCCCGCTCGCTCGAGCTGCTCCTCGAAGTGGCGCTGGAGTTCGTCGGCGGACATGTCGGTGAACACGACCGCGCTCGAAGAGGCCTGTTCCTCCAGGTAGGTTCCGCCGTGAAGGGTGATCTCGCTGCCCGGCGGGGCCGCCAGCTTCGGCAGCGGGATGTCGAGCGGCTGGTCGATCCGCTGCTCACCCGAGCAGGGGCTGTAGACGACCTGGGTGTTCAGCTCGAGCCGGACGTCGGTGAACCCCTCTGCCGTTCCGAACGAGTTCATGTGGATGAAGGCCAGGTCCTCCGGGGCGCAGTAGAGAGCGGAAACGTGAGCGTTCACGGGCGTGAAGCCCACCGGTTGGCCCTGTTGCTGGACGCTCCAACCAGCCCGGTTGAACGACTGCTCGAGCAGAGCCAGGGTGTCGTCGGGCGGCAGCGGGCTGTCGAGGACAATCTGGGTGTGCACGAGTTCGCCGTCCGCACCGTAGTTGGCGAGGCTGCCCAGCAGGTCGAGCTCGTCGGGAAGAGGCAGTTCGACGGGGATGCCTTCCGGTAGACCGCGCGGGGTGAGCTCTACGCGCAGCCCGCCCCCGTCGCCCCACGGGCCCAGAAGCCTTCGGGCGAGGGCGAGCGCGGCGTCTTCGTCGTCCTGCGCTTGGGCCGATGGCGTCAACGCCAGTAGGAGGAGGGTCACTGCCGCGAATGCTCGCCTGGCCGCCGACTTCACTTCGTTCCTCGTTTCCCTGGAATCGCCCAGTCGTTGCGTCCGAGTATAGGTCCACTGCGCCGTGCGGCGGAGTTGGGGAAGGTGAAGGTCGTCTTCAGAATCACGTCACCCGCTGCCTTCGGAGCAGCACCGCGTTGAGGGCGACGATCACCGTCGAGGCGCTCATGAATATCGCGCCCACGGCGGGGGAGAGGAGCAGCCCCCAGGCGTAGGCGGCGCCAGCGGCGAGAGGCAGTGCCAGGGCGTTGTAGCCGGTCGCCCAAAAGAGGTTCTGGACCATCTTCCGGTAGGAGGCCCTGGAGAGCGTGAGTGCCCTGACCACGTCGAGAGGGTCGTTTTCGATGAGCACCAGGTCGGCCGATTCGATGGCTACATCGGTACCTGCTCCGATAGCTATGCCCAGGTTCGCCTCGAGCAGCGCCGGGGCGTCGTTGATGCCGTCGCCGACGAAGGCCACCGGTCCGCTGCGAGCCAGCTGTGCCACCAGCCGCGCCTTGTCGCCCGGCATCACCCTCGCGTAGTAACGATCTATGCCCAGGTCCTTCGCCACCGTCGCGGCGACCGCCTCGGCGTCGCCGGTGATCATGACCGGCTCGATCCGCAGCGCACGAAGCCGCTCGACCGCCTCCTTGGCACTCGGCCGGACCTTGTCCGCCAAGGGGAAGAGGGCCAGGACGCTCTTCTCGTCGAAGAGAGCGATGACGCTCTCGCCACGTCCTTCTGCCTCTGTCAATCTAGGCCGCAATGCGCTCGGGAGTTCCAGGCCGGACTCCTTCGCCCACTCCGGCCGGCCCACCCGGTAGCGGTGGCCCGCCACCTTTCCGCTCACGCCGCTGCCCGCTTCCACCTCGAAATCCGTCACCGCGGGCGCCTGCAGTCCCCTCTCCTCCGCTGCCTCGACGAGGGCTCTCCCCAACGGGTGCTCGCTCCGCGCTTCCAGTGCTGCCGCCACGCGCAGCGCTTCCGACTCGTCCAGCGATGCCGTGTAGATCTCGCGCATGCCGAAGGCGCCTTCGGTGAGGGTGCCGGTCTTGTCGAAGGCGACCACCTTCAGGTCGCGCGCCCGCTCGAACGCTTCGCGGTTGCGCACCAGGATGCCGTTGCTCGCCGACATCGAAGTCGCGTTCACGATCACCAGAGGGATGGCGAGGCCGAGGGCGTGAGGGCACGCCATCACCAGTACCGTGACGGTGCGGGTGAGTGCGAAGCCGACGTCGAAGCCGGCTACCAGCCAGGCGATGAGGGTGACCGTGCCTGCCGCGACGGCGATGTAGGTGAGCCAGGCGGCGGCGCGGTCGGCCAGGCCCTGGAAGCGGCTGCGCGAGGTCTGGGCGTCGGCGACGAGACGCTGGATCTGGTTGAGGGTTGTGCGATCGCCGGTTCGCGTTACTTCGACCGTGAGCGCCCCCTCGCCGTTCACGGAGCCGGCGACGACCTCGTCGCCCGGCTCCTTCCTGTCTGGCCTCGATTCACCGGTGAGGAACGCCTCGTTGACGCTCGAGCGCCCCTCGGTCACCCTGCCGTCGGCGGGTACCTGCTCGCCGGGACGAACCAGGATCAGGTCGCCCGTGTGCAGGTCGGCCACCGGCACATCGGCTGTCCGCCCCTCCGTGAGCCGGTGGGCGGTGTCTGGCACCAGCGAGGCGAGGTGCTCGAGCGCTCTGCTGGCACCCCGCACCGACGCCATCTCGATCCAGTGACCGAGCAGCATCACCAGAACGAGGGTGGCGAGCTCCCAGTAGAGCGCCATCCCCTCGAGTCCCAGGCTCACCGCGAGGCTGTAGGCGAAGGCGACGGTTATGGCCAGGCCTATCAGCGTCATCATCCCAGGCTTCCTCGCGGAGAGCTCGGCGATGGCACCGCGGATGAACACGCCACCTCCGTAGACGAAGAGCGCCGTTCCCAGGAGCGGCTGTACCCAAGGGAGGTCGGGGGCGGAGAAGCCGAACCACCCTTGCAGGTGGGGGTCGAAGTAGAGGATCGGCAGGGCCAGCAGCAGGCTCAGCCAGAAGCGCCGGCGGAACATCTCGGGGCTGTGCCCGGCGTGCTTGTCGTGGCCAGAGTGCTCGCTGTGGCGGCCCTCTCCGTCGTGCCCCGCGTATTCGCCATGGCCGCCGTGGCCACTGTGGGCGCTTTGGCCGCCCCGTTCGTCGTGGCCGGCGTGCGCACCGTGGTGCGTGTGGTCGTGATGTGCCATCTGCAGCTCGACTGCCTCTCCGCCTTCCGGCCGGGAATCCCACCCACCCCACCTGGGGTGGCACCAGCGATTATCACCGCCCGGCCGACGGCTGTCAACGTCGGCCTTTACGACGCGACGAGTCCGGATCTTCGACCTAGCGTCAGGGCTGGGCCGGTTCGAGCGTGCCCGGCGGTCGGTAGGCAGGGCGCCCGGGAAGATGAGAGCCTTCTTACCCCGCGCGTCCGCTTGGAAAATCATTCACTCCCTCCGTCGTACCGCCCGAATACCCTTGGTTGTGGCCAGGGGTTCTCACGGGGCTTACGGTTCGACTACGGGCAGCGAGATGGGTGCCGGCAAGGGTTCATCGCGCGAACCTCACGGCAACCAGCAGCCAGCAACTCCAGCAGCCGTGAAACGGATGGGATACATGTTCGGCCTGGGTGGCGGCGTCTTCGCCCTGCTGCTGGGGAGCATCATCGAGTTCTATTCGGGGAAGAGGAACCTGGCCGAGATCGTCTCCTACCTGTTCATGGCGGGTCTGCTCGCGGGGCTGTTGATCGCTCTGATGAGAGCGGGCCGGAGCGTTCGGCGTCTCGAACTAGCCACCTTCGCGGTACTGTCGACCTTCTTCCTGATCCGACTCGGCATAGCGCTCTACCTCCCCGGTCAGACGCCGCACCAGATCACGGACCAGCTGAGCCGCTTCGGTTTCTGGTTCCCCACCCTCTACGCCAGCCTCCTTTTCATCCTGGGGGTGGACAGGGGTTGGCGGGTCTCGGCCGGGCACTTCATGCTCTCGCTCCTGCTGGCGCTGCCGTTCGTCGGGGACAGCGTCATCGCGGGTGAAACGCACGCTCTCTTCTCGCTCAGCCAGCTGTTCGTATCCAGCGCGGTCCTGATCGTCACCATGACCATCTTCGCGCGCTACACCGAGCGGGTGATCCGCGCGAACGCCGAGATGGAGCATCTGGCTCACACCGACTTCATCACCGAGCTGGGCAATCGCAGGCGGATGGAACGGGTGCTGGGGCAGGAGGTCAAGCGGGTGGAGCGGTACGGCGACGCCCTCTCCCTACTCCTCCTGGACCTCGATCAGTTCAAGCGGGTGAACGACGCGCACGGTCATCCCGCCGGCGACCAGGTTCTGAGGGAGGTCGCTGCCCTCCTGGCGGCCGAGTCGCGAGCGAGCGACCATCTCGGCCGCTGGGGTGGTGAGGAGTTCGTGCTCATCCTCCCGCAGACGGAGCGGGCCGAAGCGCTCGAGCTGGCCAAGCGGATAATGTCGAGGGTCCGCGAGTATCCGTTCACCAAGGTGGGCAAGGTGACGGTGAGCATAGGTGGGGCGACCTGGGAGATCGGTGAACTGCCCCGCGACCTGATCAAGAGGGCAGACGACGCCCTCTATCAGGCGAAGGGGAAGGGTCGCGACCGAGTCGTGATGAGCGGCCCGCCCGAGTTGGAAACGGCCAGCGAGTGACTCGCCGGTTTCAGCCTTTCCGCTGACGGTGGCTGCGCACCTTCGTGCGATTGCCGCACACCTCCATGCTGCACCAGGTGCCGGATCGGTTCTTGGAGGCATCGTAGAAGGCCCAGCGGCAGCTGTCGCTCTGGCAAGTCTTGAGGCGGCTCCAGGTCCCCTCGAGCATGGCCCGGTAGATCACTGCCTGTAGTTCGCCGAGGGCGAAGGAGACTCCATCGCCGGCGGCGTGGAGTTCGACGCCTCCGTCATCGAGGTGATGGAGGTGCAGGGGCACGACTGCCGCGACCTGCTCGAGTTTGTCGAGCGAGTCGGGGTCGAGGGGCTCCCCGTTGTTGGCCCCGAGGCGCGAACGCAACGCCTCCCGGAACTCGACGACACGCAGGCGCTCCTCTTCGCTCACCCCGGTTCCCTCGTCCAGCAGGCCGTGATGCCGTAGCCACCCCGCCAACGCCTCTCTGCTGGCGAAGTCGTCCCGGCCCGACTCCAGGTCGGCCGTGTTCACGAACCCCTGTAGGTAGGCGAGATCGCCGGGGGCTGGCTTCTTGCCGATCCGCAACTGCTCCGGGTTCCTCATACGTAACCAACGTATCACAGTAACTAGTTACCGCTCGTCGGCCGACCGGGGCGCTACCTGCGTCGGGGTACGCTTCGATCGACATGGGAGACTCGAGCGACGACAACCTCTGCATCGCGCGAGTGGTACCGCTTCCCCGACCCGAGGCGTTCGCGCTGTTCACCGACGGTTTCGGAAGCTGGTATCCGAGCATCTACACCTGGTCGGGCGACGGCCTCCGGTTCATCGGCATGGAGGGCAGAGTCGGCGGCCACTGCTTCGAAGTAGGGCCTCACGATTTCCGCTGCGACTGGGGCCGCGTCATCCTCTGGGAGCCGCCCGAACGGATCGGGTTCACCTGGCAGATCTCCTACTCGCGGGCCCCCGTCCCCGATCCGGTCGGCTGCAGCGAGATCGAGGTCGTCTGGAGCCCCCGCGATGACGGTAGCACCGATCTGGAGTTCTGCCACCGGCACTTCGCCCGCCACGGTGAAGAGTGGGCGGCCTACCGCGAGGCGATGGCATCGGAAGGCGGATGGCCCTACATCCTGGGCCAGTACCTGACGAAGGCGGCCGGAGGAGTGCAACCTTCGTAGGAGGCGGTCCGGCCCTCGGTAACCGATAATGCTCGGGCGGCAGCGGGCCGGAGTGGAGTTGAGTTGAGCAGTGGCTAGCATCGAAGTCGACGGCATAACCAAGAGATATCGCAAGCGGAACTCCAAGGAACTCGTCACGGCGGTCGATGGAGTGTCGTTCCTGGTGCAGCCGGGCGAGGTCCTCGGTCTGCTGGGGCCGAACGGGGCCGGCAAGACCACTACCATCAAGACGATCTGCGGATTGCTCAGGCCCGACTCGGGCCGGGTTCGCGTTTGCGGGGTGGACAACCAGCGCCAGAGGCAGAAGGCGCTGAGGCATATAAGTGCCGTTCTGGAGGGTAACCGCAACCTCTACTGGCGGTTGACGGTTAGGGAGAACCTCGAGTACTTCGCGGGGAACCGAGGCCGCTCCCGCCGCTCGACAAGTGCCGACATCGAACGACTCCTCGCCAGTTTCCATCTCGTGGAGAAGGCCGGCGAGCTTGTCAACAACCTGTCCCGCGGCATGCAGCAGAAGCTCGCCATCGCCGTCGCCATGCTGGCGGGCACCGAAGTACTGCTGCTCGATGAACCGACGCTGGGCCTCGATGTCGAGACTGGCTATGAAGTGCGCGAGCACCTGAACCGCATCGCTCGCGAGGAGGGGCGCACCATCCTCCTGAGCACCCACGACATGTCTGTGGTGCAGGATCTGTGCGAGCGGACCGTGATCGTGAGCGACGGCAAGGTGGTAGTCGACGACAAGGTCGGCAACCTTCTCAAGCTCTTCGACACCCGTGCCTACACCATCTCGCTGGTCGGCAGCCTCAGCGCCAGACAGCGGGCTGCACTGGAAGCCAAATTCCCGGCGTTGACGATCGAGGATGACGGTCACAACAGCAGCGTCCGGGTCGACCTGCGCCAGTCGGACGAGATCTACGACCTCATAGAGATCCTCAGGCTCGAGCGAAGCCACATAGATGCGATCGATCGCACCCCCGTCGATTTCGAGCAGGTGTTCCGCAAGTTGGTCGGCAGCAACGGCAGGGCGGCACCGGCTGTCGACAGGCCGAAGGAGGAGGCCGCGAATGCTTAACGTCCTTGCCGCCAACATCAGGAAGGTGGCGATCGAGATGCGCCGCTACCTGCCGAACACCATCAGTATGATCGTCACCTTCTACGCCATCTTCCTCATGTTCTTCTGGGGAATCAACGCCCTCGGTTCGCCAGAGAACGCCGGGGAGAGCAACCAGTACCTGATAGTCATCATGGTGCTCTGGTTCCTCTCGCTTATGGCGATGCAGGGGATCGGCTGGGAGATCACCCAGGAGGCGACGCGTGGCACGCTCGAGCAGCTCTACATGTCACCGGTTCCCGCCTGGCGCATCCTTCTCGCCCGGATGGTGGGGAACGTCCTGGTCAATCTGATAGTCATCGCGCTGATGCTGCTGATGGCCATGGCTACCGCCCAGGAGTGGCTGGTGTTCGACGTGCCCACGCTGGTGCCGTTGGTGTTGCTCACGATCCTCTGCATGCTGGGGGTGGGCTTCATGGTTGCGGGGCTGGCGTTGGTGTTCAAGCACATCCAGGCGCTCCTGCAGATCGCCCAGTTCATCTTCGCGGCGCTCGTCACCGTGCCGGTTCTCCTCACGCCCTGGTTCGAGCTGCTGCCGGTGGTTCGCGGCGCCTCCATGGTGCGCGAGGCGATGGCCGAAGGCACCTCGCTCACGGGTTTCGCGGCCTCCGACTGGTTGTTGCTGCTGGTCAACGCGCTCTTCTACTTCGGCCTGGGAGTGTTCCTCTACAAGTTGGCCGAGCGCAGGGCGATGAACAAAGGGCTGCTGGGGCAGTACTGAGGCCCGGGCGGATCGGCTGGCGGGCTCCCGGTACGCGCGCTGCTATGGGTGGAGAACTCGGCACCAGAGAGCGAACCGCCGCCCGGGGTTGCCGATGGACCTCCTTTCCGGTGGATTGGACAGTTGGCCAGAATGCCAACGTGAGGCGCGGCGCCTGCGTGAGGGGGCGCCACCGGACTGATCGCTCCATCCGCCGCTCTGGCGCGTCGAGGGGCAACACTGTACTACCTCGACGACGGTCAAGAAACCGAGGCAATAGACAGTCACGTACTCGTTCTGTTCGGACGTCGGAGCGATTTGAAGGTGCACCCGTGTGCCCTTGGCCGGCCCAGTCCCGACCTTCTCGAGAGGGTTCGATTTCTGACGGCCAGCTAGAAGATAAGTGGACTCGAGGCCCCGGGATTCAGTCTCGGCGAGCCCTCACCTTGAACAGCGTTTCTCCCGCCTTCGGCACGTATAGGATGCCCTCCTCCTCACGCCCCTGCCACTCGCTGGGATCGATCTCGTCGTGATCCAGGTAACCGAGGTTCAGCTCTTCGCACTCCTGCGGCGACAGCCGGGTCGCCAGGGTGACCTTCGCTCGCGGCTTCTCCACTCCGTCCTCATATGAGCCATCGCCGCGCACGTGAGTCGAATGGGCGAGAACCCCCAGCGGGATCTGCTCGAACCGCGGCCACTGCGCCAGGAAGTAGTCGAGGACGTGGTAGCCGATCTCGCGGATGTAACGGCCGTGGACTTCACTCACCTCGTCCAGGTGCGGCGCGTAGATGATGAGCTCTCCGCCTTCCGCCAGTGCCGGCTCGAGTTTGTACATCGCCTTGCCTGCCGTCCACAGTTCGTCGTACATCGGCGGCGCGCCCGAGAGTATCCGCTGGAACGGCTCTTCCACCCAACGGATCTGGCGCTCGCTCGAGAGGTCCGCCGCGGCCGACCACGCCTCCAGGTAGTTCCCGACGAAGAGTCCGGCGAGACCGTCGCCCTCGACCACCATCGCAGCCAGCGTGATCGGGGTCTTCACCAGCTCGGCCGCGGCATGGATCATCGCCCTCACCGGCGTGTCCTTGATGCCGATGGTTCCGCGTACACCCGACAGTGCGCCCAGCCAGTGAGTCACGTTGATCATCTCGGGACCGCTGATCCCCGGGAAGAGGTATTTGGCGCCCCCCGAGAAGCCGACGACCTCATGGGGGAAGGTAGGGCCAACGATGATCAGGTGATCGTACTCGAGTGCCGCCCGGTTGATCCGTACCTCGACGTCGCCACCGAGTGTCGGGTGCCAGCGCCGGCCGGCGATCTCCTTGATCCGGTCTGCGGACAGGGTCCCGATCGGCACCAGGACTCCTGGGTCGTTCCAGGCGTGGTTGATGATCCCTACCTGCCGGTAGCGCCCCTCCCGCTCCTCGCGCGTCAGGCCGACGAGGCGAAGCAGCCGTTCCTCGCTCAACGGCGGGTGGGTACCAAGCGCGACCATGAAGTCGAGTCGCGCCGCGCCCTGCAGCAGCCGGACGACCTCCCGGAAGAGCATGGGCAGAGGGATCGTCCGGGTGTGGTCGGGGATGAGCACCAGGACCCGTTCGCCGGTGTGCTCGCCCAGCCCCGCTGCGAGGGTTTCGCGGACACGTTCGGCAGCCAGCTTCCGGCCCGGCGGAGCGACTTCGGTGATGAGCATGTCGCAGTCTACGACCCGCCCCCTTGCGTGTCGCTCGCCCGCGACGCGCCGTGCGGCCACGCTGCCCGGTGCCCGCTCCGGCGGTTCACCTGAGTCCCAGATGTACCTTTCGCTCGCAATGCATCCGATCCGGCTCGGCCCGCATACCTAAGAGCGAGAGGGGGTGCGGATGAGATCGAGCTGATCCGGCGGGCAGAATCCAGGCAACCAAACGCGACGAGACGAGACTTCCCAGGGGGAGATGATGAAGACGAGGATCATGTTCGCGGCGCTTCTGGCGCTGGGCGCGCTGATCGTGGCGTTCGCCCAGGACGGAAGCCCAACCAGCGTGACGGCCATGGAGAGCGAAGAGTACGGTTCGTACCTCACCGACGCCGATGGGCGCACCCTCTACCTGTTCATAAACGAGGAGATGGAGTCGAGCGATCCCGAGAGGATGACCGAAGGGGTCCGCTCGAACGCCGTTTCCTGCACCGGCGGCTGCCTCGAGGCCTGGCCGCCGATAACCGCGCCGGTAGAGGCGGGCGAAGGGATCGACGAGGAGCTCCTCTACACCGCCGAGTTCGACGGTATGGAGATGGCCGTCTACAACGGCTGGCCACTCTACTACTTCGCTCGTGACACCGAACCTGGCCAGATAAACGGCCAGGGGCGCGGGCAGGCCCCTACCATCTGGTACATCGTGAGCCCCGAAGGGCATCCTGTGGAAGAAGGCGGCTGAGCCGCCGGTCAACTGCAGGAAGTGTCGAACCACGGGCGGCTCGTCCCCGCGGCGAGCCGCCCGTTCGCTAGTAGACTCGGCGCTGAGACTCGGCCACCACGATGCCCAGCAGCAGGAGGAGTGCGGCCGCCAGCGAAAATATGCCTGTCGCCTCCTCCGGTGCCATCCGCCACACCAGAGAGTTCCCCAACTCTCGGTAGACGTCGTTGAGGTCGGAGGCGTTGTCGACGAAGACGTAGCGTCCACCGGTGTCGGCAGCGATGCGCCTCAGGGTCGACTCGTCGAACCGGTAGCCCCGGCTGTAACCGCCGGGCCCCCAGTCACCGCCCCCGCCGCGATCGGTGCCTACGCCGACCGTGTGCACGGTGACCTGCTCGGGCACTATCATCTCGAGAGCGGTGACCGGATCGATCCCTCCCCGGTTCTGGCCGTCGGAGAGGAGTATCACGGTTGCCAGGTCCTTCGGATCGTCGGCAGCGGCACGGCGCTCCTCGAGGCTGGGCAGGGCCGCCACGCTCGCCAGCAACGCTTCGCCGATCGCGGTCCCGCGCTGCAGCGTGAGCTCCTCGATCGCCTCGCGAAGCAGATCGTGATCCCGCGTCGGTGGCGCGACGGTGTTGGCGAAGTAGCCGAAGGTGACGAGTCCCACCCGGATGTTGTCCGGCACGTCATCGAGGAACGAGTAGACCGCCTCTTTGGCCGCCTCGAGGCGGCTCGGCTCTATGTCGGTGGCCCGCATCGACCAGCTCGAGTCCAGCGCCAGGATTATCGCCGCCTGCGGATGGGCTTCCGGCGCGGGCAGGCTGGGACGGGCGAGGGCGAAGAGGGCCAGCGTGCAGGTGCCCAGGTAGATGAAGGCAGGGACATGCCTCCTCCACCTCCTGCCGGTCTCGCTGGCGCGGGCTATGAGGGCGAGATCCGGGTGCATGGTGACCGCTCGCGCGGCCGACCGCAGACTGCGGAAGTACAGCCAGATCAGCAGTGGCGCGAGTGCGAGGAGGGCGAGTCCCCACGGCCAGAGGAAACTCATTTGTCGACTCCCTTCACGGTAGGCGGCGGCTCGTCCGCAGCCCCACGGTGGCGGCGATGAGCAGCAGTATCAGGGCGACTCCTGTCAGCAGCGCGGAGATCTCGACCTCGGCGGCCTCCCAGCGGATCTCGCGGCCCAGGTCGCGGAACGCCTCGCGTAACCCCTCCGGATCGCCCGCGTCGAGCCGCTGACCTCCGGTGCGCTCGCTCATCAGCTCGAGGGTCTCCCCGTCGAAGGGAATGAAGTAGTCCTGGCCGTCTATGTGCGTTACCGCTCCGCCTACGCTCCCCACCGGCACGGTGTAGACCTGCACCTCCTGCTCCTCGGCGAAATCGAGCGCGAGCTCGAGCGCCTCGTTCGCCGGCAGGCCCGGATTGGCGCTGACGTTCGACACGCCGTCCGAGAGCACCAGGATCCGCCCTGGCGGCAGGGGCTCGGGAGGATCCACGCTCCCCCCGCCGGCGGTCGATCGCAGGTCCCGACCCGCGCCGCTCAGCGATTCGGGTGGTTCGGCCTCGCCTCGTCCCGGCAGCATCCTCACGCCGGCCACGATGGCGGCGGCGAGCGAGGTATTGCTCGTGGCCTGCACGCGTTCGAGGGCGGCGAGCAGTTCGTCGCCGGCGTTCGTAGGGGGGACGAGAACGAAGGCCGAGTCGGAGAAGCTGGCCAGCCCGAGGAGTGCCGAGGCCGGCGCGCTCTCCACGAACTGCTTGGCGAGGTTCCGGGCGACCTCCAGCCGGTTCGGGTCCACATCGTCGGCAAGCATCGACCGGGAGGCGTCGAGGGCTATGACGACGGCCGCCTTGTTCGCTGGCAGCGGTGGGCTCGCCTGGGGACGGGCTGCCGCCAGCAACAGGACGGCCAACGCCAGGAGCTGTAGCAGGCGCAGCGAACGGGTCCGCGAGGGTAGCGGTGGCCGGACGACGCTCGGATATAGCCGCTCATCGGCGAGCTTCCCGGCAGAGCGGGCACGCCTCCTGTCGGCGAGCCACCAGGTGAACAGCGCGGTCCCGAGGAGCAGCGGCGCCAACAGCAGCGCGTTCGGCCAGAGGAAAGTCATCGTCCTCACCGCACCGTCACTGCCGGCGTCCCCGCCGCGAGAGGGTGAAGCGCACCACCGGGGCGACCACTCCTTGGGAGGTCGAGATCTCGAGCAGGTCCACCCTCGATCGCCTGAACGCTTGGGTGAGCGCCGCCTGTCTCTCTGCCACCAGCCGAGCGTGCTCCCGCCTTACTCGCGGGTCGGCGGTGTCCACCCACAGCTCCCTGCCCGTCTCGGGGTCGCGCAGCCGCAGGTCGCCTGCGAGCGGGAGCTCGCGTTCGGCGGGGTCGCTTATCTTCACCGCGATCACCTCGTGGCGCAGGGCGAGCCGGCGCAGCTCCGACTCCCACCGCCGCTCGCCTCCTTCCGGCTCTATGAAGTCCGAGACGACGAAAACGAGTGCCTTGCGTTTCAGGATCCGATTCGCCTCGGCAAGGGCCGAAGCGAGAGTGGGCCGCGGCCCGTTCGGTCTCCTCTCCCTGCTGGCGCTGGTCCGGAGCAGGGTGCCGATCAGCTCGAGTGGCGCGCGGCGGCCGCCGCCGAGGGGGGAGAGCGAGATGTCGCCTTCGGAGAAGCTCAGCGCGCCTACCTTGTTGCCGCGCCTGGTGACGACCGCCGCGGTGAGGCCGGCGAACTCGAACGCCAACTCCTCCTTGCGCACGCGTCTGGTTCCGAACGCCATAGAGGATGAGAGGTCCACCACCAGCCACGCCCGCACCTCACGCTCTTCGCGGTACTGCCGAACGTGCAGGGTTCCGGAGCGAGCGGTGACGTTCCAGTCGATGCGGCGTACCTCGTCACCCGGTTGGTATTCGCGCACCTCGGCCAAGTCCAGACTCGGTCCATAGAAGAGACCGCTGTAATCGCCGAAGAGGAAGCCGTCGAGCCGCCTCAGGATCCTGAACTCGATACGTTTGAGGAGTTGCGTCGGCGTTTCACCCAGGTAGCTGCCCGGGCCGGGCGTTCCGCCTGGGAGGGTCTGGGTTGGTACCGCCGGTCGATGCCGGGCGAAGAAGAGTGCCACCATCGAGTCGTCGGCTCAGCCGAACGCCGGTCGCCCCTGTGCCGACCGGCCGCGCCCGTGCGGATCGCCGAGGTGCGTGGCCGGGGCCGATTGAGCGTCAACGATCCTTGCCACCACCTCCTCGAGGTCGACGCCGTCGGCCAGGGCCGAGTAGGAGAGGGTGACCCGGTGCCGCAGCACCTCGGGCGCCAGATCCCGTACGTCACCGGGGAGGGCGAACTCGCGGCCACGAAGCAGCGCCAGAGCCTTCGCCCCAAGGATCATGTTGATGCTGGCACGGGGGCTGGCGCCGTAGGCGATATGCTCCTTCAGCTCCGCAAGGCCGACCTGAGAGGGGTCCCTGGTTGCGCGAGCGAGACGCACCGCGTACTCGATGACGGCCGGATGCACGAACACCTCGTCGGCCAGTGCCTGCAGAGTCCTCAGCTCATCGGCGTCGAGCTGCACCCTCACCGGCTCCAAACGGGCCGACACCCGCTCTACGATCGTTATCTCCTCGAACGCCGAGGGGTAGTCGATGGTCACCTTGAACATGAAGCGGTCGACCTGCGCCTCGGGCAGGAAGTAGGTGCCCTCCGACTCGATAGGGTTCTGGGTGGCCAGCACCAGGAACGGGTCGGGTAAGGCCCGCGTCTCGTGGCCGATGGTCACCTGACGCTCCTGCATGGCCTCGAGGAGGGCCGACTGCACCTTCGCCGGAGCCCTGTTGATCTCGTCGGCCAGGATCAGGTTGGCCACTACCGGGCCCATCTCGACGTGGAACTCGCCATCTCTCGGGTTGTAGATCCGTGTCCCCACCAGGTCGGCCGGAACCAGGTCGGGGGTGAACTGGATCCGTTTGAAGGTGGTTCCGAGGGCTTCGGCGAGGCTGCGGATCGCCAGCGTCTTGGCTAGCCCTGGGACCCCCTCGATGAGTACGTGACCGCGGGCGAGCAGCGCCACCAGCATGCGTTCGAGCATCAGATCCTGACCGACGATCCGCTTCTTCACCTCGAGCAGCAGGCCGCGGAGCTTGGAGGCGGCGTCGGCCACCACCCGCGGCTCGAGTCCGCCTTCCGCCGTGACGCCATCGAGTGCCCTTCTCTCGCGAGGGTCGTCCATCTGCGCTACCTCCCCCTTGACCGGATCGCGTTCGGCTCCGGCCCGACCTGGAGACCTGCAACGAACAGCTGTCCATCCGCTGGCGCTCCGGCAACACCGGGCGCCCTGAAGAACGGCGGTAACGGCTCCTGCTGTTCCGGGGGCCGGGGAGGCGCCGGGGCAGGTGACGGCGAAGAGGGAGGAGGTACCGGCTCGAGCGGGAAGAGTTCGGGGTTCCCCTGGCCCATAGGCCCGTTGGGCCTTCCAGCGCCGGGGCGCATCCGGAAGAGTTGCCCCTCCTGATAGAAGTAGAGGGGGCACTCGGCCTGCTGAGGGGACTGGCCCTGGCCGCCGGGAAGTCCCTGGCCGGGCAACGGGATCAGCTCCCGCGGATCGTCCGGTTGCCGAGAGAACTGGACGAGGTCCAGGGCCGACCGGCTCCAGCTGTAGACGGGATAGGGCGTGCGATCTGCCGTCAGACGACCGACGGCGAAGGCGGCTACGACAACCACCGAACCGGCCACTACCGAGATCATCCGTCCGAAACGGGCGGAATCCCACCACGGTGAGTGGCGGCTCCCCCGCTGCCGCTGCCCCATGCGGCATGCTATGAGCAGTTCAGGTGATGGACGTGAGGATGGCGGCGGTTTGATGAGAAGACACGCCGTCGATGCCCGCCCGGCGGAACGGCTTGCAGTCCAACCTCGGAGGTGGGGCCTTCGACCCCACGTGAGGGACGGATCCAGAATAACCAGCAAACCCGCTTGACAAGTTACACGACACCAACATAACCTGATGGCAGGTTACAGGGCGGCGATAGCCCGTAGTTCGAGCGCCCGCCTCCCGCGGCCGGAAGGGAAGGGAACGCATGGTCGACTACCGACTCGTCAAAGATCACCAGCAGCAACTGGTGTCCGAGGTCCAGCGGCTGCGAGTGGCGAGGACCGCAAGGCAGAGCCGTGAGCTAACGACGGGCGGCAGCCCGGATCGGCAGTCGGGGCGTTCGGCGCGCCTCCCCTCCCTCCTCGAGCTCGAACGGGCGTTGAGCCGGAAGCTCACGCTCGACGCCTGCCGGCGTGCCCGGCGCGTCGCCCGGCGCCGAGCGTTGGCGAAGTTCTCGCGCACTCACTCGCTCTGGTACCGGTCGCTGTTCGGTCGGCGTTCGCTCCGGGCCCTGCCCGACGACTTCTTCGCGCGAAGCCCAGCCTCGCTGGCGCGCTCCTGGGCCGCCCAGTTCCCCTACTTCCGAGAGGTCAGCCGCGATCGTGACGTGGCGAGGCTCGAACCGATCGCCAGGGAGTTCCTGCAACTCCTCGCCGAAGAGGAGAGGCGGCTGGCGGTGTCGAACTGCTGACCGGGAGCAGAGTCCCGCGGCGTTCGCGGCGGCCGACGCGCGATCTCGGCGGGCCGGGCCCGGCGCTCGCCGGTGGCTCCACCGGGCCGCTCGGACCCTCGCCGGTAACACGGTGGCGCCACCGGATCCCTGATCCCTTGTCAAGCTGTCGAAGCCCGCCTGATTAGGGTGGTGCTCAGCAGGGTGAGCCCCCGGATCTCCAGCCCCTCTGCCTGGCCCAGGAGTTGCCGAGCCGCCCGCCGGCCCAGTTCGACGACATCGGCGGCTACCGTGGTCAGTCCCGCCGCCTGGGCCTCGATCCCGTCTCCGAAGCCGGCGACCACCACCTGCCCGGGCACTTCGAGCCCCCTCCCACGCAGCTCCTCGAGGCAAGCGATCGCCATGAGGTAGTCGGCGGCAACGAGTGAATCGAGCTCGCCTCCGCCAGCGAGGAACTCGCCCACCGCCACCGCGGCCTGTCCAGGCTCGAACTCGCCGGACAGGAAGCGAGTCTCGTCCACCTCGAGGCCACGCCGCATCAGCTGACGGCGGAACGCCGCCTCCCGCTCTACGCTGTCCTGTTGGCGCGGGCTCCCGCCCACGTAGAGCGGCCGGCGCCTGCCGCACCGGTCGAACACCTCGGCCGCCAGCAGCTCGAGCCCATGGCGGTTGTCGTGCATTATCGAGGGCACTTCCAGCCCGGCGACGCCGTGACTGACCAGGGTGGTGGGGATGCCGCCGGCGTGCAGCGAGGCGATCGTCTCGTCGGGCAGGACATCGGCGATGAGCATGACGAGCAGGTTCTCGCCGCGGAGGCGATCGGCGACCGCCGCCGAGTCGGACGGCCGCGGCACCTCGAGCACCTCCACCCGGTAGGCGCGGGCCTGCGCCACCTCCTCGGCCCCGCTGATGATGCTGCGCTGGAACACCCGTCGCCTGTTGTTGGTGACGACGAGCAGCCGTGGCGACTCGCCGTTCCCTCGCGGCCTCATATGATCGCCAACTCCTTCTGCAGTGCCAGGGCAACCGCGCCCAGCGCTCCGGTGAGGCGGGTGCTGGCCAGGGAGAGCCGAACTTCCTCCAGCTCTTGCGGGGGGAGCCACAGGGCGGCGGCGGATCGAAGCGCGGTGACGAACTCCTCGCCCAGGTCGGTGATGGGGCCAGCGATCGACAGGTGCTCGGGCCTGATCAACGCCACCGCCCAGGCTACGAGAGGGGCCAGCAGATCGGCCGTGCGGGCGATCAGCTCGAGCGCTTCGGCCGAACCGCGGTTGGCCAAGTAGCGGAGTTCGAGGTAGTCGACCTCTTCACCGTCGGCTCGCCCCAGCAGCCGGCGGATCTCGCAGGCCAGCTCACCCTTGCTGCCCAGCACCCGCGCGAGGTCGCCCGCCCCGACCGGCTGCCCGTGAAGGCGCAGTCCGCCCAGGTCGGCGCCGTAGTGGACGGAGCCCCGCTCGAGGGTCACGCCCACCTCAACACCCCGTTCGACGAGCAGCGTGACCAGCCGCCTGGGCGCTGCCGTCTGCAGTTCACCGAAGGCGAACTGGGCAAGGGCAGAGAGTTGGGTGCCGTGAGCGGCGTGGACGGGGACCCGGTGACGCTTGGTCAGCGGTTCGGCTACCTCCAGTTCGCTCCAACCGAGCGCGCTCGAGCGGGTGACTCTGCCGGAGGCGCCATCGACCACCCCCGGCAGGCCCACGCCGATGCAGAGAAGGGGCGCGTCGAGTTGCGCCCGCAGTCCGTCGATGACCCCGTTGAGCAGCTCGAGCGGCCGTTCCGGGTCGAGCTCGACCCGGTGTTCGGCGATCACTTCGCCGGCGAGGTCGGTGAGCACCCCGGTGACCGTGAAGTGGTCGACGCCCACTCCGATGACCTGGCGTGCCGCCGGCTGGAACTCGATGAGGCGGGGCCTCTTGCCGCCGCTCTCCGAAGCCTGGCCGTGTCCGCGCTCGCTCACCAGGCCCTCGTCTATGAGCTCGGCGACGAGGTTGGACACCGTCGGCTTGGTGAGTCCCGTCACCTGGGCCAGCGAGGCCCGGCTCTTCGAAAGTCCGAGGTAGATGGCCCGGAGCAGCATCTGCCGGTTGTGCCGGCGGAGTTGCTCATGAGTAGCCTTCTGCTGAGACAAGGTGTCTTCCAGTTTAGGCAATGCTCGCCTTCCGTTCGGGAAGACGAACGGGCAGGACGCCTGTCGGCTCCATCTCGCCGAAGAGCACCCGAACTGCCGCCTCGGTGTTCGCCGCGCGGATACCGTATGTGCAGACGCATGGGACGTGCGGGGGGGTGATCAGTGCGTCAGCGGGACTCCTGACCACCAGGTGGATCAAGTCGACTCCGCTCTGCGAGAGCTTCTCTACCACTTCCCGTTGGTCGTCGTCGCTCACCGCGTTCGAGGTCGCCACGATCACGGCCCCGCAGGCAGTAAGCGCGAACGGCCCATTGCCGTCCTCCACCACCTCCAGGTTCGGGTGGCGGGCCCGCAGCTGTTCCGGCAGGCGCAACTCCACTCGGGAGGAGGAGTCGGCCGGAGTCAGGTCGCCGACGCGGGGCAGGATCAGCCCCAGCCGCTCCTCCGGTTCGAGCCGAAGCGGCAGCTGCCCGGACCCCCGGACGAGGGTCACGGCCCGGTCGGCGATCTCCTGCGCCAACCCCCTGCCGTTGCCGATGCTCTCGAGTCGGGGAAGATCGCGGGGAAGCCGGCGGCGTGCGCCGGCGATCCTCTCCAGGCTCGCCCGCCGATAGTGGGGTTCGAGCGCCCTCAGCAACTCGGCCTGGTCGGGCAAGTGACCCAGCATCACGAGGTCGGCACCGGCGTCGAGCGCCTCGCGGGCTCGCAGTTCGGCGGGGCCGTCGGCGACTGCCGCCATGTCCATCGCGTCGGTTACGGCGAGGCCCTCGAAACCGAGTTCGGTCCGCAGCAGGTCGCTCATTACGGCCTTGGACAGTGTCGCCGGCCGATCGTCCAGGTGCGGGTAGCGGACGTGGGCGCCCATGACCGCGCCCACTCCGGCTGCGATCGCGGCCCTGAAGGGGACTAGTTCGGCGCTGGACAGCTGCTCCCGCTTCCGGGCCACTACCGGCGCCAGGTGGTGGGAGTCGAGTGCGGTGTCGCCATGCCCGGGGAAGTGCTTCGCGGTCGCCACCACCCCGGTGCTCTGCATTCCGCGGATGAGGGCAGCGCCCAGCTCGGCGACCCGGCCAGGCTCGTCCCCGAAGGCGCGGGTACCTACGACGGCGCTCTCCAGGTGACCGGCGAGGTCCAGTACCGGCGCGAAGTTCATGTTGCAGCCCAGCGCCAGCAGCTCGAGCCCCAGCAGCCTGCCCGCCTTCTCTGCCAGTTCGGGGGAGCGGGTAGCGCCCAGAGCCATGTTCCCGGGAAGCTCGGTGGTGCCGCCGGTTACCGCCATCAGCTGGCCACCCTCCTGATCGATGCCGATCAGCGGCGGGGGCACGCGCCCTCGGCGGGCGGCCTCGTGCAGGGAGTCGGTGAGCTCGCGCAGTTGGGCCGGTGACGCGACGTTGTAGGCGAACAGGCAGATCGCGGCTATCCGCCCTTCCGTCACGCCGTCGAGCACCCATTCGGGCGGGAAGAGACCGCGGAAGCTCACCATCAGCTGGCCCACGGCTACCCCTTGCTCCCGGTCATGCTTATCCCCTCGATGAAGTAGCGCTGGGTGAGGAGGAAGACCACCAACACCGGGATGACGAAGAGGACGCTCGCGGCCATGATCTCCTGCCACGGCAGCGGCGACTCCTGGAGGTTGTTCTTCTGCGCGACGTAGATGGGCATGGTGTAGAGTTCCGCCTTCTGCAGGTAGATGAGTGGCTGGATGAGGTTGTTCCACTGCGCCACGAAGAGGAAGACGGTGATGGTTGCGACCGCCGGCCTGGAGAGGGGCAGGATCACGTACCACCAGGTCTGTAGCGGGTTTGCCCCGTCGATACTGGCCGCTTCGTCCAGGTCCCGCGGCAGGGTCAGCATGAACTGCCGCAGCAGGAACACAAGCGCAGCTCCGCCTGCGAAGAAGCCGGGGATAGTGATCGGGTTGAAGGTGCGCAGCCAGCCGAGTTCGTAGAACATCACGTACTGAGGCACCAGCGTGGCCTGCACCGGCAGCATCAGCGTGCCCATCATCAGGCCGAAAACGAGGTTCCGGCCGGGCCAGCGCAGGCGGCTGAAGGCGTAGGCGACGAAGGCGATCGAGCCGACGGTGCCGAGCAGCGACAGCCCCACTGTGAAGAAGCTGTTGCCGTAGGCCCGCCAGAACGAGCTCTCCCCGAGCAGTTCGCCGTAGTTCGACCACTGCGGGGTCTCGGGCAGGAGCTTCAGCTGCGGTTGCCCTACCTCCTCGATCGTCTTGAGTGAGGTGCCGGTCATCCAGGCCAGCGGGAAGAGGAAGAAGGCGGAGGCGCCCACGAGCACGGCGTAGACGAGCAGTGTCACTGTCCTCCGCCTGAACGCTGCCCCGGCCAGTATCCCCCTCGCCGTGCGGTCCGAGAGGACAGCTGGTGGGCGGGTCGTGGCGTCAACCTTCATAGTGGACCCACCTGCTGTAGCGGAACTGGAAGACCGTGAGGGTAACGATGATCAGCGCCAGGATCCAGCTCGCCGCTGCTCCCTGGCCTATCTCGAGCTGTCTGAAGGTGCGCTCGTAGAGGAAGTAGGCGGCGGAAGCGAGGCTGCTCTCGGTGCGTGGGGTCTGGATTATGTAGACGGCCTCGAACGTCTGTAGCGCCGCGATCAGTCCGATGACGATGTTGTAGAACATCGCTGGCGAGATCATCGGCAGGGTTATCCGGAAGAAGCGCTGGACGGGCCCGGCGCCATCGACCTGGGCCGCTTCGTAGAGGGAGCTGGGCACCCCCTTGAGGGCGGCGAGGAAGATGAGCATGCCGGTGCCGGCGCTCCACATTGTGATGAGCACTAGCGACGGCTTCGCCCAGAGTTCGTTCTGCAGCCAGAGCGGAACCCGGTCCAGGCCGGGCAGCGTCGAGGCCACCTGGCGGAAGAGGGCGAAGTGGAAGACCGGGGAACCGCTCGTTTCCGCTATGGCGCCGAACGCCGCGAAGTAGCGGAAACCGTCCAGCAGAGATCCCAGCGCCAGCAGTGCCAGCAGGCCGGTCGAGACTCCCAGCAGCGTCTTCCTCTGCCCCTTCTCGAGCGCCGGGATCAGGGTCGCCGCGGCCAGCACAGCCACCGTTCCCCATATCCAGGCCGAGGAGGGCAGCAGCGCGGGGAAGACGTCCTCGAGGTAATCGAGGTCGCCGGGCCGGGCGATGGGGCTGCTCAGGGTGAGCAGCCGGAGGATCGCCGAGAAGTGGCCGTCCTCGATCATCACCAGTCTGACGGCGAGCAGGACGCCCAGGATGCCCGTGCCGGCGAACGTCAGGCCGAGCCGGCGCGGTTCGAGTCGCTTCCGGCGCCAGAGGAGGAACGAGATCGCCGCGACGAACGCGCAACCGAGCCAGAAGGCCGGGTCGATCCGCTCTGCCACGAGTCCCCGCACCAGCAGGGTCAGGCCCAGCACGATCGCTATCACTTCCGCCAACCGCGCGGCCGTTTCGCGCTTCCCGCTGTCGAACTCGCCCCGCAGGAGGTAGCCGAACACGGCCGCCCCGATCAGAGAAGGGAGGAGATAGGAGAAGGCGCCTACCGGGTCGCCACGGGAGATGCCGGAGTAGAAGGCGTTGAACGCCTCGACGACGAAGATGAAGCTCCGGTAGAGCCAGTCGAGTCCGGGGAGCGACTGGGCGATGGAGCTGAGCGAGATGTTCACGAAGCCGCCGTTCGAGGCGAGCATGTAGCGCCAGGCGAGCAGGATGGCGGGACCGCCGGCGAGGATCACGGGGAGATAGAAGATCAGTCGGAAGATACCTATGCCCGGCATGGGCCGGCTCACCAGCATCGCCATGCCCAAGGCGGTGACTATCTGAAGTGGAACGCCCACGAGGGCGTAGTAGAAGCTGTTGTACATCGCCTGGGTGAAGCGGCGGCCGTGCGCGCCAAGGCCCTCGATGAGGACCCGGTAGTTCTCGAGGCCGATCCACTCGAGTGGGCGGCCCAGACGGTAGTCGGTGAAGCTGTAGTAGAGGGAGGCCAGCGCCGGGCCCACGACGAAGATGAGGAAGCCCAGGATCCAGGGGGAGGCGAAGAGGTAGCCCCAGAAGGCGCGCCTCTGAAGGGCTGCCGAACCTCCTCGCCAGGCTGCGACACTACTGGCTGCCTTGCCTATTGCGAGGCTGCCCACCACGATGAAGGCGACCGTCGCGAATGACCAGTAGAGGTTGTGGAGTCTAGCTGCGGTGGCGGTGTCGATGTCCATCAGGTGCTCGTGCCGGCGTGGCAGGGACGCGGAGGCCGGGATAGGTCCCGGCCTCCGGTCCGATTCGGCTCAAAGGTAGCCGTAATCCTCCAGGATGGCGTCGTACTCCTCCTTGAGGAACTGTTGAGTGTCCTCGAGGCTCTGCTGATCGCTCAGGTAGAGGTTCACCTGCTCGACGATGAGCGGGCGCAGTTCGGCGCTGGCCCTGATGTCCGAGAAGGAACGTCCGTACTCGACGGCCATGTCGAGCATGTCCGACCATACCTCGCTGCTCTCTCTGATCCGGGTCCAGGCGTCCTGACGGGTAGGGGTGAAGCCGGCTACCTCGTTCAGCGCCAGGGCGTTCTCCTGCGAGCCGATGAACTTCAGGAACTCGACCGCCAGCTCCGGGTCCTCGACGTAGCTCGGCACCGAGAGCCAGTCGGTGAAGACCTGGATGAGCGGCTCGCCATCCGGGCCGGCAGGGTAGGGGGCGATTACGATCTCGTTCCACAGCGGATCGCTCACGGGCGGCATGTTCCACATCGGGAAGATACCGCTGACCACGAGGTCGGAGGCGATGGGCGGCCCCTGCATGGGCGGCAGCCCGGCGGTGGTCTCGGTGGGCAGGATCGCGCGGCGGCGGTCGTACATGAACTGCAGGGCCTGGGCGGTCTCGTCGCTGTCGAAGGCGCTGCTGCCGTCTTCGTGATAGAGCTCGCCCCCTGCGGTCCAGACGTAGGCGATGAACTCCTGAGCGTCGAAGAGCCCGCCGCCGATGTCCATGAAGCCCATCTTCTGAACCGCGCCGTCCGCTACCTCGGAGTTGGCTTCCACGAAGGCGATGGCGTCCTCGAAGGTGAGGGGCGGTATGGCGGAGGGGTCGGCCGCCAGGTCGCTGCGGTAAAAGATGGGGCGCGGGCTCATCAGCAGCGGCAGGCCGCGCAGGTGTCCCTCCCAGGTGGCCGTTTCGAGGGCGGCCGGCAGATACTCTTCCAGATCGGGCCAGTCGCCGATGTATGGATCGATGTCGGTGAGCAGGTCGCCATATGTGGCGGCGTATTCGGAGCCGAGGTAGACGATGTCGGGCCCGTCGCCGGTGGTGATCCAACCGGCCACCGCGGCGTCGAAGTCGCCCCAGCCGCCGGTGATTATGTCGAGGTCTACGTCCGGGTGGGATTCCTGGAAGGCCGGGAAGGCCTCCTCGCGGAACCAGTCCATCGTGTCTTCGGTGAGGCCGGTGATGTAGATCTCCAACGACCGCTGCGCGGTTGCGAAGGAGAGGGCGGCTAGGGCGAGCGCGATCAGCGCGCTCCTAAGACCTTTCATTCTCATCTGTCTTCCTCTCTTTGACCAGTTCGAACTCGTCCCGGGACTACCGAAGCCCCGGGAATGCAGCCGCGGTGCGAGCCGACCTCCCTTCGTTAGTAAGGAAACCTTACTTATTGATTGCCGTAGCTTAGGGAAGAGGGAGTTGGCTTGTCAAGAGCCGGCTTGGATCGGTTCGATAGGGCGCTGACGCGAACATGACCGAACTCGTGTTCGCGCCTCCAAGCGGCCTGCCTTGGAAATCTTCAGTTGGGCACGATGAGCACCATGCCGGCGAAGATCAGGTCGGGGTCCTGGATGAGGTGCCGGTTCGCCTCGAGGATGTCGGGCCAGCGGTAACCGGCCCGGTAGAAGAACGCGGCTATCGAGGAGAGGGAGTCGCCCGGCTGGACCGTGTAGATGCCACGAGCGCCGGTGAGGAGGGCTACCTCGTTCTGCGCCTCCTCCAGCGCCTCCCTGACAGCTGCGAGTTCGTCTCGTTGCGCCTGGGTCGTCTGTTCCAGGCCCGCCTGCCTCTCGAGCAGGGTGGAGAGCCTGCCGGTCAGCTCGTTGGCCCGGCCCTGGGCACTCTCCAGGTCGCTCCTGGTGGCCCCCAGCTGCTCATCGAGCGTAGCCGTCCGGTCTCCCAGCTCGTCCAGTCGCTGCTGCAGCGCATCACGCTGAGCAAGGGCCTGGCCGACCTGTGCTCGGCTCGCCTCCAGCTCCTCTGCGAGGCGGTCGCGCTCGCTCCGGGCAGCTGTCAGCTGGTTCTGCAGGTCCTCGTTGCGCGCCCGAGCACCCTCGAGAGCCGGTTCGAGCTCGGCCGAGCGCTCCTCGCTCGCTGCCAGGGCGTTCTCCAGCTCCTCTACGCGACCCCGGCCGGCGTCGAGGGCGCCCTCCAGTTCGGTGATCCGCTCCCCGCGTACGGCCACGACGCTCTCGAGTTGAGCGATCCGCTCTTGGCCCGCCGCCAGAGCGCTTTCGAGCTCTGCGATCCGCTCCTCACCGGTTGCCAGGGCGCCCTCCAGTTGAGCGATCCGCTCTTGGCCCGCCGTCAGGGCACTCTCGAGTTCCGCGATCGTTCCTTGCGCCTGCGCCCGGGCCGACTCCATTTCCGCGATCCGCTCCTCGCCCGCCGCAACGACTGCTTCGAGCTCGGATATGTGCGCCAGCCGGCTGTCGAGCGCGCCCTCGACCATGGTCAGTCGAGCCTCCAGACTCTCGTTCTGCACCAGCAGCTCGGTGTTCTGCGCTGTGGCCCCGTCGCGCTCGCCGGCGAGCGTTTCGGCTCGGGCGTTCGCCTCGGCCAGACTCGATTCGAGCACCTCGATCCGTCCGGTCAGCCCGTCTATCTGGGCGCCCAGTTGCGCACTGCGCGATCGTGCCTCTTCGAGCTCGGCGCTCGTCTGCTCCTTCGCCGTCAGAGCTTCCTCCAGTTGGGCCTGCAACCCTGAGATCCGCTCCTCTTCGGCGCTGAGGAGCGAGCGCGATTCGGCCAGCCTCGCCTCGGCGCCATCGAGCGCCTCCTGTAAGCGGTCCCGCTCGGCCTCCACTGTCGCAAGCTGTTCCGTCAGTAGGCCCCTGCCGTCCTGAGCGCTCTGCAACTCGGCACGGACCTCCTCGACCTGTGCGGCGAGCGATCGGGTCTGGGCCTGAAGTTCCTCGTTCTCGGCGGCGAGATCCCGCTCCCGTTGACTGGGCCCGCAGGCACTCAACAGCAGCGCGGCGGCGAGCAGCGTGATCCGGAGCGACAGGCGCGAGTGGTTCATAACGACGACTCCCAGGCTATGGCCAGACGATCGAGTTGAATCAAAGTTAGCAGGAGATGAGAGCCCCCGGCGTCCAACTTCTTACTCGTTTTCGTTCAGGCGTTCCCGGCGATCTGGCCCAGCTCGGTCTCGAGCGCTTCGAGTTCGCGCCCGCCAGCCATCATCTCGAGCACCTCGTCCCGGCTGACCTCGCTCTTGTCGAACGTCCCGTAGCTCTGACCCCGCTTGAGGATGGTGAAGCGATCGGCGACCGGGTAGGCGTGATGCACATTGTGGGTGATGAAGATGACGCCGATCCCTCGGGCCTTGGCCTGGGCAATGTAGCGGAGGACGGTCGCTGCCTGCTTCACCCCCAGCGCGGAGGTCGGCTCGTCGAGGATCAGCACCTTGGCGCCGAAGTAGACCGCGCGGGCGATCGCCACGCACTGTCGCTCGCCGCCCGACATCGTGCCCACCGCCTGCGACGGATCGCGGATGTCGATGCCCATCTTGCCCATCTCCTCGCGCACGGTTCGCCGTGCGAAGTCGAGGTCCATCGTTCGGAACGGCCCCCAGCCCCGTACCGGTTCGCGTCCCACGAAGAAGTTGCGGGTGACGCTCATCAGCG
The DNA here is from genome assembly GCA_036381595.1 of Trueperaceae bacterium. Taxonomy (NCBI): domain Bacteria; kingdom Thermotogati; phylum Deinococcota; class Deinococci; order Trueperales; family Trueperaceae; species Trueperaceae bacterium. The sequence goes on from DASVCN010000035.1 coordinate 78,149, forward strand.
GCTGGATCGAGAGGTGCTGATGCACGGTCGCGATCCCCAAGTCGAGCGCGTGCCGCGGCGAAGCCAGACGAACGGGCCGGCCCTCGACGAGAAGTTCTCCGCGGTCGGGCTGGTGGACACCGGAGAGGATCTTGATAAGTGTCGACTTGCCGGCGCCGTTGTCACCGAGGAGGCACATGACCTCGCCGCTGTGAACGCTCATCGAGACGTCCTGGATCGCGATTACCTGGCCGAAGAACTTCGACACGCCCCGGGCTTCGAGGAGTTCGCTCACCCGTCGGACTCCGGTCCGCGTCCAGGAGTGGTGGGCCGAACGCTCATCGGCGCCCCCTCATCCGCTCGCCTCCGTCGCCCGCCTCCTGATGAAGTTGTTGAAGACGACGGCGATGAGCAGCATCACGCCGAGGAACACGTTGAACCAGTCGGTGTTGATCCCGGTGAAGAAGATGCCCTGCAGGACCATGCCGAAGATGAGGGCGCCGAAGACGGCGCCTATCGCCGAGCCGTAGCCGCCGGTGAGAAGGCAACCGCCGATGACGGCGGCGATGATCGCCTCGAACTCCTTGAGCAGTCCGCGGCTCACGTCTGCCGAGCCGAAGTCGATGACCTGCAGAGCGGCGAAGATGGTCGCGCTCGTCGCTGTGCCGATGAATAGAAGTATCCTCACCAGTTCGACGGGCACGCCTGAGTTGCGAGCCGCCTCCGAGTCGCCGCCGACCGCGTAGATCCAGTTCCCGAAGCGGGTCTTCTGCAGGACCCAGCTGGCGACGATGGCCAGTCCCAACCACCAGTAGACGGAGATGGGCAGGCCCAGGATCTCACCGTGGAACAGCCGGCCCAAGGGATCCCCCGCCAGGTGGTCGCCCACCCCGCGCACTTGGGTGCGGCCCGTGAGCAGCCGGGTGAAGCCGATGGTGAGGCCGCGCAGTATGAACAGGAACGCAAGGGTGACGATGAACGAAGGCAACCTCGTGCGGTTGACGATGGTGCCGTTGATGAAGCCAACCAGCGCCGCGGTGGCGAAGGCGAGGAGGATCGATAGCGAGAGGGGCCAGCCGAACTCGACGGTCGGTATGGCCATCACTACCCCGGCCGTGGCGATCATCGAGCCGATCGACAGGTCGAACTCGCCTCCGATCATCAGCAGCGCCGCGAATATCGCCAGGATCCCCAGTTGCGCCGAGACCTCCAGCCAGCTCGAGATTCCGCGGAAGTTCAGGAAGCCGTTGTCGCCCGCCACGATGGCGAAGAAGACGAAGACGAGGACGGCGCCCGAAACCGCCCCCAGTTCGGGCCTGGCCAGGAGCCGCCGGATCGGCGATACCCGCCTGAGCCGTTCGTCTCCTCGGGATCTGAGCTCGGTAGCCATCGCAGGAGGGCGGGAGAACCCCTCCAGGAGTCCTCCCGTCGTTGTCCGTTCCCTAACGGATCCCTTGGGCGCTCAGGTCGATCACCTGCTGAGCGTTCTCGGGTGTCACGAAGCCCGGGCCGGTCATTATCACGTCGTTGGCCGGCAGCAGGCCGTACTGCTCGTAGAGGGTGAGCATCACGATCGGCAAGTAACCCTGCAGGTACTGCTGCTGATCGATCGCGAACGCCATCTCGCCGTCCACCAGCGCCTCTAGGACGTTGGGCGAGAGGTCGAAGGTGCCGAAGGGCATCTCCCCGGCCGTGCCGTTCTCGCGCAGCGCTTCCAGCGTAGGCTCGGCGCTCACCGGACCCAGGGCGAGGATGCCGTTGATGTCGGGCGAGCGGGTCAGGGCCGCCTGCACCGCGTTCCTGATCTCGGTCGGATCGGTGCTCACCGACAAGACTTCAACCTGAGCGTTCTCGCCGAGGCCGTCGGTGAACCCTTCGCAGCGCAGATCGAGAGCGACGTTGCCGGTCTCGTGATTCACGCACAGCGCATTGTCCACGCCCGCCTGTGCCATCCGCTCGCCTGCGCCGAAGCCGGCTTCGTACTCCGTCTGGCCCACGTGACGCAGGACGCCCAGCTCCTGGAACACGTCGCTTCCCGAGTTCATCGAGATGACCGGGATGCCGGCCTCGACAGCTGCCCGGATCGAGTCGCCAAGGGCGTCGGCGTCGGGGATGGTGACGACTAGCCCGTCGGGCTGGGCGGCAACCGCAGCGTCGATGAGCTGCGCCATCCGCGGCATGTCGAACGTCTCCGGCGCGCGGTATTCGACGTTGACACCCATGTCTTCGGCGGCTTGCGAGACGCCGTTCTCTGCCACCGACCAGAACGGGTCGGCAGCCGCGCCGTGCGAGACGACGATGATGTCGATTTCGGAGCGGTCGGGGACGCCCTCCTGGGCGAAGGCCGGCGAGAGTGCGGCCGCCGTCAGGACGCTCACGAGCAGTAGACCGAGTGACTTGCGCATGCTTACCTCCTTGGCCATCAGGTCGTGGAACGACCCGTCTAACGAAGTGATGACGACGGAACGCGCGAAGTAGAGCCTCTTGATTTGGTTCTCCGACTATAAGTCCCGGCCTCATGGGCGTCAACAGCGCTCGAAGCTCCTCTGCCCTGACGGTTGTCCTCCCCTAGATCACCCTGCTGCGCAGCCAGCCCGAGACGACCTCGCCGAAGACCACCACCACGATGATGGCGATGAGGATGGCCGACACGAGTTGCCACTGGAAGGTGTCGATCGCGCCCTGGAGGATCAGGCCGATGCCGCCTGCGCCGACGAGGCCCAGGACCGTCGACTCCCGTATGTTGATCTCCCAGCGCAGGATGCTGATCGCGAAGAAGGTGGGCACCACCTGCGGCACCACCGCGAAGAGGATGACCTTCGCGCGCGAAGCTCCGGTGGCCTCGATCGCCTCCACGGGCCGGCGGTCGATCTCCTCGATCGCCTCGGCCAGCAGTTTGCCGATGAACCCCACCGAACGGAACGCGATCGCGAGGACGCCTGCCAGCGCGCCGGGACCGAAGACCGCGACGAAGAGCAGCGCCCAGATGATCGTGTTGACCGAACGCGACGAGACCACGATGAAGCGTCCGAGCCAGAGGGTCGCGGCGTTCGGGGTGGTGTTCTGCGCGGCCAGATAGGCGGCAGGCAGGGCCATGACGAGCGCCAGGAGCGTCGCCAGCGTCCCGATGTTGATCGTTTGTGCCATGGCGTAGACGATCTCCTGCCAACGCACCCAGCTGGGCGGCGACATGCGGCTGAAGAGGTCAGCCATCTGCGCGGGCGCGTCGAGCACCCAGGGCCAGAAGATGTCGAGCGTCCGGAGGCACCAGAAAACGACGATGGCCGTGAGCAGCAACCAGAAGTAGCGGACGTACTTCTCCCGGCGGGAGTAGCGGACCCAGTGGTAGTGAGCCGAACTCTTCACGTGATCCTCTTGCGCAGCTTGCCGCTGACCCACTCGCCGAAGATCACCAGCGCGATGATCAGGCTGAGGATCGCGAACGAGAAGTCGTAGTCGTAGCGCCTGAACGAGTTCATGAGGGTGCCGCCGATGCCGCCCGCCCCCACGATGCCGACGATCGTCGAGGCGCGCAGGTTGATGTCGAACTGGTAGATGGTGAGGCCGACCTGACGCGGCATTATCTGTGGGAAGACGGCGAAGGTGAGGGTCTTGAAGTAACCCGCCCCGGTCGCCTTGATCGCCTCGACCTGGCCCGGATCGATCTCCTCGATCGACTCGGCGATGAGCTTGCCTACGAAACCGACGGTGTAGACGATGAGCGTGAGGATGCCGGCCAGCGGGCCGAAGCCCACCGCCTTGACGAAGATGATCGCGACGATCACCGGGTGGAAGCTGCGGGCCACGATGACGATCGCCCGCCCCAGCAGGTAGACGAACCGGGGCACGATGTTGCGGGCCGCCAGGATGCCTGCCGGGATGCTCAGCAGGATGCCCGCGATGGTGGCGATGATGGCTATCTGGATGCTCTCGATGAAGCCGGAGATGAGCAGCTCCCAACGGCTGTAGTCGAGCGGGAACGCGCCATCGAAGATCTGGACCGCGCGCGTCATCCCCTCCTCTATGCGCGCCCAGTCGAACTCGAGGGTGGCCACGGCCCACACCAGATAGGCCGCCGAGACGAGCCAGATGCCGTAGCGAAGCCAGCGATTGGCGATGAAGGGGGTCCGCCGCCACTGGTAGTGGGCAGGTTGGGTCATCACGCCTCGGTTACCGCGGTCTCGCGCTGCTCGGCGGCATCTCCGCCGTAGATCTCCTCGAGGGCGGCGTCGTCGAGCTGGGCGCCGCTGCCGTCGAAGATTATGCGGCCGTGCCTCAGCCCCACGATCCGCTGGCAGTGCTTCTTCGCCTGCTCGACGTTGTGGAGGTTGATGAGCACCGGCAGCGAGTATTCCCTGGCGAGCTCACCCAGGAGCTGCATGATCTGCTCCGAGGTCTTCGGGTCGAGCGATGCCGTGGGCTCGTCGGCCAGGAGAATGTGTGGGTCCTGCATCAGCGCCCTGACCACGCCCACCCGCTGGCGCTCGCCGCCCGAAAGGGCGTCGGCCCGCTTGTTCACGTATTGCGGCAGGCCCACTCGCTTGAGCAGTTCGTAGGCCCGGTCGATGTCCTCCTGTAGGAAGCGGCGGCTCGCGGCCCGCCAGAACGGGGCGTAGCCCAGACGCCCGGAGAGGACGTTCTCCATGACGGTGAGTCGGTCGACGAGGTTGAAGCCCTGAAATATCATCCCGATCCGGCGGCGCGCCTGCCGGAGCTCTTGGCCGCGAAGCCCAGTGAGGTCGATGTCGTTGAGCCGGATCGAACCGGAGGTGGGCTCGACCAGCCGGTTGATGCAACGCAGGAGGGTGCTCTTGCCTGCGCCGGAGGAGCCGATGATCGCGGTCATGCCGCGCTCCTCGACGGTGAGGTCCAGATTGTCGAGGACGATGTCGCCCGTCCCGTAGCGTTTGACCAGGTTCGAAATGACCAGCATTCTTCTACTTTCGCATCAGATAGGGTTGCAAGCAGCAGGGCAAACCCTCGGAACGTGCCGAGGGTTTGCCCTGGATCGGTATAGGGCCTACTGAAGTCCGGCCGGGGTGTACTCCACTCCGTTGGCTGCCTGGATGGTGCGGATCACCCGCCAGGCCTTCTCGTAGTCGATGGGGATGAACTTGTCGACGTTGTCGAACTCCTCGCCCAGGGCGGTCCCCTCGAACTCGAAGGTGAAGAACGCTTCCTTGATCTTCTCGACGAGGTCGGGATGCAGATTGTGGGCGTAGGCGTACGAGGTGGTGGGGAACGGGTCGGATTCGTAGATGATCTTCACTTCGGACGGGTCGTAGAGGCCGCGGTCTGCCATCCGCTCGACGACTTCGGAGGCTACCGGAGCCGCGTCGTAGTCGCCTGCTACCACGCCGAGCATCGACTGGTCGTGGCTGCCCGAGTAGACGACCTCGTAATCCTCGCCGGGGACGATGCCCAGCTCGGGGAAAAGGGCACGGGGAGCCTGGTTGCCGGAGTTCGAAGTGGGGGAGGTGTGGGCGACCACCTTGCCCTTCAGGTCCTCGATGCTGTCGATACCGCTGTCCACCCGCGTGTAGAGCTGCAGGGTGTAGCCGAAGCGGCCCTCTTCGGTGCCCATGATGGCGAACGGTACGGCGCCGGCCAGGTTCACCGCGAACGGCGTGGGCCCGGTCGAGAACCCGGCTACATGCAGGCGGCCCGAGCGCATCGCTTCGACCTCGGCCGCGTTCGACTGGACCGCGAAGAAGCGGACGTTCTTGCCGGTCACCTCGGCCAGGTGGTCGATGAACGGCTGCCAGATGTCCTCGTAGATGGCAGGGTCTTCGACCGGGGTGTAAGCGAAGACTAGCGTGTCCGGGTTCACCCATTCGCTCTCGTCCTCGGGCAGGTCGGCCACCAGGTCGCCGTTCTCGTCGCAATACATCTCGGCGAGCTGGCCCCGGTTGCTGCACTCCTCCTGGGCTACGGCGCTCGAGACGAGCAGGCCCAGCAGGAGCGTGAGCAGCAGGGTGAGCTGCCTGTATCCGAATGTCCTCGTGAAACTGGCGGTCGTGTGCACTGATTCCTCCTCCAGATAGCGAACGGCCCCATGTCGTTCCCGCTGCCGGCTGTTGGTCGCCGCGCTCAGGTTGTGGGTGATAGCGAGTCTAGCACGGCTTAAGGCGACACCGCGGAGGAGTCAGCGAGATCAGGCGTTCGCCTTCACACCCTTCCGCCGGATGGCGGCGCGGAACCCGGGGAGCGAGCGTTCGATCATCTCGTCGCTGGCGGTGAGGGAGATTCGGAAGTACCCGGGCATCTCGAAGATGGCGCCGGGGAGGACGTATACGCCGTGCCGGGCCAACTCGTCGCAGAACGCCAGGTCGTCCTCGAGCGGCGATTCGACGAGCAGGTAGAAGGTTCCTTCGGGGAGGGCGAGGCTGTACCCCATGCTGCTCAGTTCGTTCACCATCAGGTCGCGCTTGCGCTTCAGGTGGTCCATGTCGATGGTGAGCTCCTCGAGGTCGGCCAGCGAGTGCTGCATCAGTGCGTTGGGGAAGGCGAACCCGGTGACGAACTGGGTGGCCATGATGGCCTCGCGCAACCGCTCGGGATCCGGCATCTCGGGCGACAGGGCGATGTAGCCGATGCGCTGACCGGGCGTGAGCAGGGTCTTGCCGTAGGTGTATAGGACGAGGGAGTACGCGTAGTAGGCGGCGGGGCTGGGGAAGTGCCGATCGCCGAAGATTATCCGGCTGTACGACTCGTCGGAGAGGAGGTAGATCGGGCGGCCGTTGCGTTCGCTGGCGGCGCTGAGGATGCGGGAGAGCCGCTCGAGGGTTTCAGGCGGGTAGATCCTGCCGGTCGGGTTGTTCGGACTGTTCACGATGATCGCCTGGGTTCGCTCGCTGATGGCCGCTTCGATCGCTCGCAGGTCGAGGTCGAGGGTCCGCTCGGCGACCCTCACCCGCACGGCTGTGCCGCCGTTGTTCACGATCATCGATTCGTAGAAGAACCAGGGAGGACTCATGAAGATGACCTCGTCACCCTGGTCGATCAGGGTCGCCAGCGAAACGCTTATCGCAGCGAAGGCCCCGTTGGTCACGAAGATGTCGTTCGCACGGTAGGAAGTCCCGCGGCGCCGGTTCAGGGCGTCTGCGATGATGCGGCGCGAAGCCGGATGGTTGTCCTTGTAGGCGAACCAGTTGCGGTCGCGCGGTTCGACATGGCGTTGCAGGGCAGAGACGAAGCCCGGCAGCGGCATCTCGTGAGGATTGCCGAAGACGAAGTCGCAGTTGCCCGGGTCGGCAGGATCCCGGCGGCTCCAGGCCGAGTCGTTGAAGAAGCGAGTGAACGGGGCCATCGCGGCAAGCGTGGCCTCGATGCGGGCGGATAACTGGTGGGCCATGGTTCCCCCTAACCGAGTACCTCCATGAGGTCGGTTTCGATTCGCCTGCCACCGTCGACTAGGCTGTTGACGCGGTAGT
>DASVCN010000036.1 GCA_036381595.1 Trueperaceae bacterium
TCGGTACACCCCGAGGATGTGGAGTCGTGGTTCGCCCGGCCCGAGCGAGCAGTCGAGGTGATCGAGGGAGTACGGAACGCGGAAGTACTCTCCGACCCCAGCGGGCGCTACGAGGAGACCCGCTCTCGAGCGAAGGCGTTCGTATGGGATGAGGGGATGCGACGCAAGGCCAACGTCTGGATCCTCGCGCGGATGGTCGGCTGGGTCGAGGAGGTGCACAAGGGGGTAGAGGGGCTGAGGCGCGATGACCCCGGCCGCCTGCTCAACGCTCGCTTCGGCCTCTTATGGGGCCTGGCCCGCGTCCTCCTGGTGCGGCACGGTATCCTCCTCTCCGGCGACAACACCTTCCTGGTCCAATAACACGACGCCCTGAAGGATGAAGGGATGGCGCGCCTCATCGACAGATCGTTCGGTATTGATGACGTTTCACTTGCAAAGCAGGTGAGAGCAGGCCTCGAGCTCTACGTCGCGGTTGCCGAACGGGTGGAGCCGGCACTGAGCAGTACAGGGGGAGAGCTGGTGCGTACAACCGTAGGGCGCCTGCGCGATTGGTTGGCGGATCGACCGGGCCACTAGATCGAGTCGCTCCTCAGCTGACCCACTCACCATCCACCAACTCGAAACGCACCCGGTCGCCGGGCCGGAGCTGTCCAGCCAGCGGCAGGTCTTCGGGATGGAGCAGGGCAGGCTTGTCGTAACCGCCGAGGCTTCCGCGGTCGTTGAGCAGCAGTATCGGCCGCCCGCCGGGAGGCACTTGCAGAGCTCCCACTGGAACCGCTTCGGAGAGGATCTCGCCCCCCGGCACCTGTGCGCCGTCGAGCCTCAGCCCGACCCGGTCGCCCTCGGCCACGGTGAACTGGGCCTGCACTAGCTCCCGCCCGGCTTCGGCCGAGGCCTGGGGACCAGGGAGCAACCGCAACCGCCGCCCCGAACCCCGGTGGGGGACGAACGAACGACCAGGCTTCACCTGCCTCGTCGAGGCCCGACCCAGCAGGTCACCCTCTCGCAAGGGCCTCCCGATCAATCCTCGCAAGTCCACCGATGCGCTACCCGCGAACGTCTCCGACTCGATCCCCCCGGCAACGGCGAGGTAAGCCCGGCAACCGCGACCCGCCGGGTCCGACTCGAACGAGAGCAGTTCCCCCCGAGCGAGTGCGAAGCTCGCGAACGGCTCGAGTACCCTCCCGTCTACGGCGGGCAGCAGCCCATAGCCGGCGAAGGCCACGACCACCGGCTCCAGGCACTCCAGTACCGGCCCGTGCAGATTGAGCTCGAGCAGGGGTGCTGTTCGGGGATTGCCCAGCAGGGCATTGGCCAAGGCGGCCGATGCTGGATCGAGCGGGCCGCTGCGGGAAAGGCCGAAGCGGCCGACCATCTGCCGGCCCCCGTCGAGGACGAGGTCGAGCAGGCCGGGTTCGCGCACCTCGAGCACCGGTCTGGCCGGTTCCCGGGGGAGCAGGCGGAGCGGTTCGGGTTCGGCGGGCGAGGTCCCGCCTTTCCTGGCGACGAAGCGCACCCGATGGCCGGGCTCGAGCAGGAACGGCTGCTCACGGTTGGGATCGTAGATCGCCACCAGGCTGCGACCCAGGAGTTGCCAGCCGCCGGGTGAGTCGAGCGGGTAGATCCCGGTCTGGTTGCCGGCCATAGCCAGCGAGTGGGCAGGCACGCGCTTGCGAGGGTTCGGGTGACGGGGCGATCTGATCTGCTCGGGAACCTCGCCCATGAACGGGAATCCAGGCAGGAAGCCGCAGGCATAGACCCGATAGGTCGGCTCTGAATGGTGTCGAGCGAGCTCGAGGGTGGTGGAACCCAAGGCCGAGGCCACCCTCGCCAGATCCTCTCCGTCGTATACGACCGGTATCTCGACAACCCCCCTCTCGCCCGGCCGCCCCGCTTGGGCGGACTGCTCGCCGGAGGCGTCGATCCAGCGCATCACCTCTGCCTTGGAGCGTCTCGTCGCGTCGAATTCGACGTAGAGGGAGGCGTAGCCGGGTACGAGGTCGGTGACGCCTTCGAGCGGCCTGGTAAGGAGGCCACGCATGAGCGCGTGAACCCTTTCGTTGCTCTCTTCGTCGATCCGGGAACCGAAGCGGACGTAGAGCCCAGCGGGCCGCACCGGCCCACCCTCAGAAAGCGGCAACCTCGACCCCCGCCTCCTCCAACGCTTCCCGCACGGCCCTGGCGATCTCCACCGCCTCGGGGTTGTCGCCGTGGATGCAGAGCGTCTCGGCCTCGAGCCTCACTCGTGCGCCGTCGAGGGTCTCGAACGGTTCCCCGCGGGTCATGGCGAGGGCGCGAGCAGCCGCCGCCTCCGGACTCCGGATGAGCGAACCGGGCAACGCCCGTGACGCGAGCAGTCCGCTCGCGAGATAACCGCGGTCGGGGAAGGCCTCGGCGACGGTCCGCACTCCCTCTGCCCTCGCCCACGCCTCCATACTGCTCCCGGCCAGGACTACGAGCGGCAACTCCTCGGCGAACGCCTTGACAGCGGCGGCAACCGCCCGGCACAAGCCTTCGTCCCGGCCCATCTGCATGTAGAGGGCCCCGTGTGGCTTGACGTGATGGAGCTCGGCGAAGGCAGAGAGAGCTCCGAGCTGGTACAGCACATCGGCGTGCGCCTCTTCGGCGCTCGTCTTCATCTCGCGCCGCCCGAAGCCGACCCGGTCGGGGAATCCCGGATGCGCGCCCACCGCCGTCCCGTGCTCGTAAGCCAGGCGTACCGAGCGCTGGATCGTGAGCGGATCGCCGGCGTGGAAGCCGCAGGCGAGGTTCACCGACGTGACGAGCGGGAAAAGTTCCTCGTCACGTCCCATCGGCCAAGGCCCGTACGACTCGCCGGCGTCTGCGTTCAGGTCTATCGAATGGCGGGCCACCGCGGCTCCTTCCTACCAAGCAGGGGAAGACGTTAGGCGAAGTCTACGTCACTGCTCCGACTGGCCGAGCAACTATCCAACATTGCCCGTACGGCTTCGACGAGTACCGCTTTGTCGATTGCTCTGCCCCCTAGAGGTGTACCTAGAAGAGCAATCCAGCAGCAGGTTCGCAAGTTTGTCCGTTCGGTTCTCGTTCTGAACCGGAGAGAGGTGGCAGGCGTGATAGTTTGGCCGAAACGGCCACAGCACTAACTAGGGGAAGGAGATAGAAAGATGAAGCCCATTCACGCCCTGTTGCTGACCCTCGCTCTGCTCTTCGCCGGTACGGCCGCCGCCCAGGCCGGCGAGTGCGAAGAGGTATTCACCGTTCGCCCAGGCATGCAGGCGACCGGCACCTTCTCATGGGTGGTCCACGCGATGGATTACTTCGGGACGGCCGAGGAGTACTGCCTCGAGCTGGAACCGACCACCTACGCCAGCAAGCAGGCGGCGGAACTCGCGCTACGTGCCGGCGAGGCAGATGTGGTCGTCGACGACATCATCGGCGCGGTGACGCTGCGCAACAACGGTATTCCGGTCAAGGCGGTCTACCCGTACAGCAAGGCTACTGGCGGAGTCGTCGTCCCCGTCGACAGCGAGATAACCTCGATACCGGACCTCGAAGGCAAGACGATCGCCGCCTCGAGTCTCGACGACAAGAGTCTTCTTATCCTGCGGGCGCTCACGACCAGCGAGTACGGCTTCGACCCGCAAGAGGACGGCGAGACGTTGCAGGCGGCCCCCTGGCTCATGGCCGGGCTGCTCGAATCCGGCGAGATCGATGCTGGTATTCCGTACTGGCACTTCGTGGCCCGCATGACCGCTACCGGTGAGTTCCGCGATCTGATGATGGTGACCGAGATGCTCGACCAGCTCGGCATGAGGAGCGACCTGCCTATCCTGGTCGTCGTGGCCCGGGATGGAGTCGAGGACGAAGCCGTTCGGAGGTTCATCGAGGCCCTCATCGCGACGACCGACAGGATGCAGAACGATGATGGCATCTGGCAATCGATCCTGGACAACGAGCTCTACAGCCTCCCCGACCCGTCGCTCTTCCCCGAGGTTCGCAAGCGCTGGGAGGCAGGACTGCCTGAGGAATGGAACCAGGAGATGATCGACCAGCTCGTCGAGCTCGTCGACCGCTTGGTGGAGGTAGCCGGGCCCGAAGTGGTGGGCGTGGAACGAATCGATCCTGAGGCCTTCACGACCGAGTTCGCTCCCGAGGGCTGAACAAGGTCGCCTGCACCGGCCGAACTGACATAGTCATTGTCGCCGGACCCGCCCACGGGCGGGCCCGGCGAAAGTTATCTTGGGAGCCAGTAGGCTAACCACGTGACAGGACGAGAGATCAGCCGTACGAAGGTCGCCGCCGGCCGCGGACCGGTGATGGGCAGGCAGGCCAGAGGTGCCATCCTCCGGGGGCTCTCCTATCTCTCGATCCTGGTCGCCTGGCTGATCGCAGCGGCGCTGATGGACACGGACCTGATGCCAGGCCCCGTAGCGACCTTCGAGTTCATCCTTCACGAACTCGAACGCGGCGTTTTGCTGATGCACCTGTGGGCTACCGTCCAGCGGGTACTCATCGCCTTCACCGTCGCGCTCCTGTTGGGAATCGGCATCGGTGCGGCCATGGGCTTGTCGAAGCGCATCGACGATCTCCTGGAGGGCTGGCTCGTTGCCGGTCTCACCATCCCTCGGATAATCCTCTTCGTCATGGCCTACCTGCTGCTGGGTCTCAGCGACAGCGCAGCGATCGCCGCCCTGGTGGTGACGGTACTGCCCACCGTCGTCGTTCAGATCCGCGAAGGGACTCGCGCACTCGACGGCAAACTGATCGAGATGGCCGTGGCCTACCGGCGCTCGAAACCGGCGCTTTGGCGCCACGTGATCCTCCCGCAACTGATGCCGTACGTCATCGGCACCTCCCGTGCGAGTCTTTCCCTGGCTTGGAAGATGGTGGTTCTCGCCGAACTGCTGGGCCGGACGAGCGGCGTAGGGTACCAGATTTCCTTCTACTTCCAGATGTTCAACATGAAAGGGATCCTCGCTTACGGGGTCACCATGATGGTGATCCTCGCCATCATCGACGTGGTCGTGTTCGGTGCGATTCAGCGAAGCGCCTTCCGTTGGCGCCGACCCGCGAGCGGAGCCTGACGCGTGGCCGGCATCCGGGCACGCGACATCCGCAAGACGTTCAGGCTGCCGGGAGGCGCGCAGAGGCTAGCACTCGGCGGAGTCGACCTAGATATCGCCGACGGCGAGTTCATCTCTTTGCTCGGCCCGTCCGGCTGTGGCAAGACCACCCTTCTCAACATCCTCAGCGGGCTGGAGCCGGAGTATCGCGGTCGGATCGAGTTCACGAACGGCAGCAGTGAACCCGGAACCCGGCCCAGGTTCAGTTACATGTTCCAGGAATCGAGGCTCCTGCCGTGGCGCACTGTGCGCGACAATCTTCGGTTCGTACTGCGAGGCACCAGGAACGGGTCGGCGGACGACGCTATCGACGAGTGGCTCGCGAGGGTCGGCCTTTCAGGCTCTTCCAACCTGTATCCAGCTCAGCTGTCCGTGGGCATGCAACAGAGGGTCTCTCTCGCTCGCGCCCTCATCGTGCGACCAGAAGTGCTCTTCATGGATGAGCCTCTGAGCGCCCTGGACGAACTCACCGCAACTCAGATGCGTGACGAACTGCTGAGTCTCTGGATGGAGCAGCAGCCTACCGTGGTCTTCGTGACCCACAACCCGTTGGAAGCGGTTTACCTCTCCGACCGGGTGCTCATCATGAGTCCTGGTCCGGGGAGGATCATCGAGGTGCTCGACATCAAGCAGGAGCTGCCCAGGCCCCGAAGCGCCGAGGACAGCCGGGTTTGGGAGCTCTCCCGCGAATGCGTGCGGGTGCTGAGGGGTGAAGGGGCGAAAGGCGGACTGGCGAAGAGTCCAGCCTGATCGATCGTGCTGCGTGGATGATGTCGGATCGGAAGTGGGCTCCGACCTGGTGTCCGGTGTTACCGTCAGTCGGATGCTGCGGGGAGTTGGACTTAGAACTGGTGCCTGCCTCGAGAGACTCCGTCCGAACGGGGACATGAGCGAGAAGGGACAATGATGCCTCCTTGCTGGATCTGAGCTTTCAGCAACTGCTGCTGCGCGCTGGCGGAGTTCTCCTGCTCTCGCTCGTCCACGGTATTGCACTTGTTCTCATCGCTCGAGCCCTGGGAAACAAGCGCCCGCAATACGAGGGCCGGCTTACGATCAATCCCTTCCAGCATTTGGACGTGCTCGGAGCCATGGCCCTGATACTGTTCTCCTACGGTTGGGGCAGACCGGTTGAGGTCGACGGGATGAGCCCGCGTAAACGCCTCTTTCTCGCTCTTGGATCGTTGCTGGCAACACTCCTGGTTACCTTGCTGCTAGCGAACGCTCTCTGGAGCCTGGGCGCCATTTTTCCTGGTTCTACGGCAGCAACGGTCACGGCGTTCGCGCGGATCTATTCGGAGATTGCTGCTGGTTTCATCGCTCTCAACTGGTTTCCCTTGCTGCCCCTAACTGGCGGTCTCCTGATGCCGGCAATTTCTCGGCCACTTTCGAACTGGGCGCGCCGCCACCACGTACTGGTAACCCTATGCCTCCTCGCCTTGATACTCTCCGGTGCCGTTGGTAGGGTACTGGATCCCCTCAGGCTCGCTCTGACCAGCTTCATATCAGCAGCTTCGTTCGCCTAGTCAAGAAGTTACCCGCGGAGCTTCGGCAGCTGAAACGACGCGGCCGCGAAATCCGGCCGGCAGTGCCTGGCTCAGATAGCGCATGGCAAGCTCGGTCAAGAGGAGAAGACCAGCCAGCACTCCCCAAAGGGGCCATGCACTTACGGGGAGCCACAGAACCTTCGGCTTACCTGCCGCAGGAAGCTCTTCAACCATCGAACCGCCTGTGATCGACGCCAACCACAAGAACTCTTCGAAGTCTCGCCCCGAGAAGTCGAAAGCTGTGGGGTAGGAGACGTAGAAGCTGTGAGCCATATAGCTCGAGTCCTGGTCGGACCCTACAGCCGTCACTCTGTACGTGCCCCTTCCCCAGGTGGAGATGGTGGCCGCCTGCCGACCCATCGAGGCTCTCTCCAGTTCGACTTCCACCCGCCGCCCGCCAGGCCCCTCTACCGACGCAATCCTAGATTCGGATTGTCCGAAGACCTCTATCCGCAGTTTGTCACCTAGCTGGTGCACGCTCAAACCGTTAGGCGGTGAGTCCGGAGGCATGAGCCAGCGAATGAGCTGTACCCAGAGTACGGGGAACGACTCGAGCTTCATCCACGGTTCGACCCATGGACCCGCTCCCTGTGACGTAAAGGCAGCTACGCGGCCCAATCCGTAACGCCATGAGGCAAGAAGGGGCGCTTCATCGGATGCGTAGTAGTGCACCGTGGCTTCGGGGCGTTCCGTTGTCATGACGAAACCGTGCAAGCCAGGCAAGGAGACGTTCCTGGTGAATTCTGTGCCGATACCCACGGAGGGCAGGAAGGCGTCCCGCTGCACCGGATCGTCAGAGAGGAGCAGCGCTTCTTGCGCGAGGATGCTCGGCAGGGCGTTGAAGTCGTCGGTCACGTGCGATGACCCGTTACCCCAGCGAGCGATGTCCTGCACCAGCGTGCCATCGGCGCTGGCGCCTATGGCAGCCGTGCTGACCGTGATCCCGGCGGAACGGATCTCAGCTACCAGCGACTCGAACTCTCCCGGTTGGGACAATCCATCTGTCATGAGCACTATGTGCCGGCTCATCCCTGGATCGGCCTTCATCAGCTCTGTGAATGCCCGTTCCAGGCCCGGATATATCGATGTGCCGCCGCCCGGGGTCAGTTCCGCCAGGGCGCGGTCGATCGCCGTCCTATTCGTCGGATTCTGCAACGGCACTACCGTACGGGCATCGGCATCGAATGCGACGACAGTCACCAGGCTCTCCTGGTCAAGCAGTCCGATCGCTTCCATCGTGGCGGCCTTGGCGATCTCGAGCCGCTGTACGTTGTCGACCAGTTGCCGCATGCTCCCGGATCGATCTACGACGAAGGCGATCGCGACGGCAGCCTTCTCTTGGGGAACCTTGGTCGACAGGGGCAGGAGTTCCTCGAGCTTGGTCGAGTAGTAGCCGCCAGGCCCGAATGTGTTGGGCCCACTAAGCACGAGGAGGCCACCGCCATGGTCACGGACCCATTGGGTCATCTGCTCCTGTTGCTCCGAACTCAGTTCGAGTGCGGGCACGTTCATGAGTACGACTACGTCGTAATCACGCCAGCCACGAAGGGAATCGCTGTCGAGGTAGTGCGGAAACTGATCGGTCGTGAGGACCTCTGCCTCTATTCCGTGCAGTGAGATGGCGTCGCGGAAGCGCTGGCCGGCCAAGGAATCTGCGGCGAAGATACCCACCCTCGGTCCCTCGCTCACGCTCACTACCGCTCCAGCCGCGTTATTGCCGGTCAGATCATCCCCCAAGGTCTCTAACTCCAACTCGTAGACCCGACTGCCTCCTCTTGCTTCGGTGCGCTCGAATACCAGTCGGTGATCCCCACTGGCGAGGTCTACGGCCCCTTCCTGCACAATCTGCCCATCCCTCAGGAGCCGGTAAGTCGAGTGGACCGGCCCGAAGGCGTGAAGAATGAAATGGAGTTCGAATGGGCGTCCCGCTTGTGCGGCCTGCCACGAAGTCACACTGCTCACCTCGACTTCGCCAGCCTGCGGGACCGGTAGCGGCAGGAAGGAAACCCGAGCTCCAGCCTGCCTCGATAGCATGCCCGTATCTGTCACCAAATCGTTCGACTCGCTGTTTCCACTGGTGACCAGGAGGACGTCGGGAGAGACATCCGCACCGGGAACGAGAGCCAGTGCATCGTCCACAGCATCCGACGGGTGCGGGCCGCCATCGACTACCAGCCAGCCCTCTTCCGCGGCCTGTGTTAGCGCCTTTGCCCTTGCAAGAGCCGCAGGACCGGTCAACTGCTCACCGCTTTCGACGAGGAGAATCCGATCCGCCGGGCGCAGTGGCAGCGCCAACGGCACCTGGAATACGGCCATCAGGAGCAGGCACACGACGACCGCACGGATCAGGAGCTGGAGCAGAGTGGAGCCTTCGAGCCGGCCTCCTCGGTGAGGTATTGCCAGATGACCAAGACGGGCCGCCGCGAGAAGTTCGGCGACCAACAGTAGGAGTGCAGCGGCGAAGAGCCCCTTGCTCAGCATCTCCTCGCTCTTGCCCCCGGTCCACCGGCCTTCTAGCGGTCCGAACGCCGAAGACTCGGAGGGGGCCGCGAAGTTGACGGGACTCACCCTCCCGTTCGTGCGGTACAGGCCGGGGGTAGCGAGCGACCGAGTGCCGAGGGCTTCGGACGGAACCCACGGGAGTCCGGCGTTCGGGAACGCTCGTGCCTCGCCGTCCGGCCCTGACAGTTGCCACTCACCCGCCACCACCCTGGGGTCGAGCCGGCAGCTCCCGCCGGCGAGGCAGCCTTCCTGGACGAACTCGCCCGCCTCGGGAACGATGAGCTTCGCGAGTGAGGCGATGAAGACCGGGAAACTCGCCAGATCCGGCCAATTGCTGTCATCAGGGCGGAATGCCATGAACAGATCGGTGCCGGTAGCCGAGTGCCGCACCTGTATCAAAGGGAAATCGCCGCCACCCAGTAAAGTGGTGGCGCCAGGAAGGGGCTCCATCGCCTGCGCCGCGTCGATCCGCAGGGTCGCCAGATCCAGGTCGCGCGATGCCGGATGTCGTTCGTTTATCGAGGCGACTTCGGGCGTAGGAATCGTCGTAGCGCCTTCGGCTATTGGGAGCCACAGGGTGTTTGTCCCCGGATGACGCTCGAGTCCATTACCAGCGACAACGAGGTCGTAAGTTGCGGAATCGACAGGCAGATCACTTCTGATCGCTACCTGGGCTCCGGGCAGGATCTCCAGAGCGCGCAGGAGTGAAGCGTCCACATCGCCGACCGCGAGGATCCTGAAAGGAACGCCCTCCGGATGAACGACTACGTGGTGGACGTTGTCGAGCTCGAGCCCATCGCGAGGCAAGCTGACCCTCAAGTAGCCGCCGTCAGGCAACTCCAGCCTGGCATGGAAATGGGCGGTGCCAGCAGCGTCGAATTCCAGCGGAATCTCGCGCCAGCGGATGGCCGAATCCGAACCAGACGGTTGGAACTCGAGTAACAAATCGGTGGGATGGTCGGAGCCCGACCGATCAAGCGTATCCGCTGGAGCGCTCCTAGTGGCGTCCGCCGGATATTGCCTGACGGTCCCCGCAACTAGCCACTCGTTACCTTCGACGTGCTCCACTGATACTTCGTCCAGCGCCAGGTTGACGTTGTCGCCGCGGACCGGGAGGAAGGAGAACTCCTCGATCCCCCAGGCCGGGACTTCATCGCCGATGACGGTCACGCTCAAGGCGTCATCTTCGGCAGCGAGCCTCGAGACGAGTTTGCCGACTGACGTCCAGTCGCTTGCTTGTGCTTGCGCCTCGAGGCGCTCCACCTCGTCGATAGCCAGTGCGACCGAATCAGCGGCCTTTACGAGAAAACGCGGGGGAGCGGTTGCCAGCAAGGTGACCCGCTCAAGCGAGCCTGCTCGCAGCCCGCGATGGAGGTAGGCCAACAGTCGTGAGCGCGCCCTATCGAAGCGGGTGCCGTCTTCGAGCGTCGCAAGCATGCTGGCCGAGGTGTCGATCACGATGAGGGCGTGCCCGCTGGGAGGAGGGGACCCCAAGGTTGGCCCAGACATCGCAAGCGCGATGAGTATCAGCGTCAGGACCTGCAGAAGCAGAGGCCAGGAGGGCTGCAATCGACCGCGGCGTCCCTTCCTTGCCGACAGATCCGAAAGTCGCTTCCACAGGAGCACGCTGGAAACTCGAACTGGGCGCCGGCGCCGCAGGTGCATGCCTAGAACCAGCGGCACCAGCGCCAGCAGCGAGAGCCAGATGGGGTCATTGAAGGTCAAGCTATCAGACCTCGGGCGCGCCAGGTTCCGAGCACGACATCTTCCAATGGGGAGTCGCTTCGAGTCTGGAAGTAGCGCGCAGCCCCGAGTAGCGATCGTTCGATGCCCTTGTTCCACGACTCGAGCTCCGCCCGATAACGTGCCGAATTCTCCTCACCCAGGTCGCATTCGACGCGATCGCCGGTCTCACTGTCCAGCAGATCGATGGGGCCCTGCCCGAGCAATCCCGGATCCAACTCCTCCGGGGACAACACCTGGTGCACGACGACATCGCGTCCGGCTATACGGAGGCGCAGCAGAGTTTCCTGGATCCCCGCGATGAGGCAGTCGCTTACCAGGAAGATCAGACCCCGACCCGGAGGCAGGCCGTTGAACATCCTTTCGAGCTGCTCAGCCTCGACTCCGCCTCCCACGCGCTCCCGTCGCGCCAACCAGTTGACGAGCTCCCCGAACCGGGCCACGCCTTGCAGCCGATGGGACCACT
The DNA here is from genome assembly GCA_036381595.1 of Trueperaceae bacterium. Classification (NCBI taxonomy): domain Bacteria; kingdom Thermotogati; phylum Deinococcota; class Deinococci; order Trueperales; family Trueperaceae; species Trueperaceae bacterium. The sequence continues at coordinate 11,361 of DASVCN010000036.1, forward strand.
CCTGCCCCGGCCCACCTACGCAGATTCGTACCCGATCCCCGCCCGCCAGAGCTACATATCCAATGCTGGCAGTGATCTGGCGGGCCAGTAGCAGCTTGAGCGGTGTGCCCGTGGCCATCGAAGCGCTCATGTCGAGGAATACGACGATGTCAGCCGAGCGCTCGACCGCGTACCTCTTCACCTGGTGCTGTCCGGTACGAAGAAACGCTGCCGTATCTACCCTGCTGAAATCATCGCCGGGTTGGTACGACCGATATTCCTCGAACTCCATACCTTCGCCTGCTTGCCGGGAACGTCGGTGGCCGGGGCCAAAATGGGACGGCGGGCCGTACAGGAAGCGCGACCTTCTGAGCTGCTGCAGGATCGACAAAGGTAGGTCCATCACCTTCGCGACTTCGCCACTACCTCTTCGAAAGTGGACTCGACCAGCTCCTCCACCGAGATACCCTGCGCCTGCCCCTCGAAGTTGAGGATCAGGCGATGACGAAGCGCCGGGCCGAGGACGCGCTTCAGGTCGTCGAAGCCGACATGCATCCGACCGTTGATCAGCGCAAGGGCCCGTGCTGCCTTCAACAGCGACTGCGCCCCCCGGGGGCTGACGCCGTGCCGTAGGAAGCGCGCTAGTTCGGCTCGACCTCCCGTCTGAGACTTCATCACGATGTCGACAGCTGCCTGCCGAACATGACTGGCCACGACGACCGAGCGGGTGAGGGCCTGGAGTTGCAATAGGTCGCTGGACCCCATCACGGCCTGAAGCGGCGTGTCGTAGTCGTCTTGCGCCGCGAGGATCTCGTCGAGTATCGCCCTCGTGGGGAAGGGAACCACGACCTTGAGCAGGAAACGGTCGATCTGTGCCTCGGGCAGATCGTAGGTCCCGTCCATCTCGATCGGGTTCTGGGTCGCCAATACCAGGCAAGGCCTGGGAAGGAGATGCGTCTTTCCCGCCACTGTGGCCGTGCGTTCCTGCATCGCTTCCAGCAACGCCGACTGGGTTTTTGGCGTAGCCCTGTTGATCTCGTCGGCCAAGACGAGCTCGGCGAAGATCGGACCTGGTTGGAAAGCTGTGCGGGGACGCCCGGTCTCGTCGTAGGAGAGGACGACGGTGCCGGTAATGTCGGCCGGCATCAGGTCGGGCGTGAACTGGATCCGGGAGAATTGCAGACCTAACACCTCTGCCAGGGACTTCACCAGAAGAGTCTTGCCCAGCCCCGGTGAACCTTCCAACAGGACATGCCCATCGGCGAGGATCCCGACCAGCACCTCATCGAGGACCCCCTCCTGCCCCACTATTCGGCCGGCGACTGCCCCTCTCGCCATCGACAGTCTTGAAAGGAGATCCTGGACCTGGCCGGGGGTGCTCTCGACTATCGAATCAAGCTTCATGTTTGGGTCGATTTCCACGCTATGAAGAACCTTCCTGGCGGGTCTAGGACCGCTGCCTGCCGCTCTCGCGCTCGAATTTCACTTGCGGTCCTCGGCCGGGATTCTGGCGAAGTATCGGCTTACGACCTCGCGATACTCGTGGGGTATTCGCTCGGGCAATATCACGTTCTCCGTCAGACGGCGCCACTCGCCGATCGCGGGCCGCGCGTACTCGGAGGCAGTGAGGTTCTCCGCGACAGGCGCGCGAACACGAATGGTGCGAGAGGCTTCCTGAGCAGCCGGCAGTAGGAACTCCTCTCCATCCTGCCCGGCCAGCAAGTGGCCATCGGCGGCGACCTCGTCATTCGCGAAGACACCTGCCTGCTCCCCTTCAGCCTCGCCGATCGGCATAACATACTGCGCCTGCATTCGCTCCAAGGTCTCGCGCAGCTCCGCGATCTCGGGAACTACCTGGTTGTACTCCGACCTCGAAGGATCGTACTCCAGCACCTCTCGCGCATACATGAGTTCCCTGCCGCCTCTGCCCTTGGCCTCGGAGAGGGCAGAATCGTGGCCGCCGACCGCGCTTACCTCTTCGCCGTTCATGCCACGATCTTCGTAGCTTGCCCGCGAGTCGGTTGGTTCCGATGCACTCTCTCGAGCTTCGAGGGGGGAAGACGGTGAGGATGTTTGGCGAGCAAGCAAAGCTGTCGCCGCCGCCATGTTCTCTGCGAACCCCTGCCGGGCCACCGGACTATCGGCTAAGGCAGCATTGGCGTGTAGCATCAGCTGCCTGAGATGCTCCTGGGCCTCGACCGGCACCAACTCGACGCCTTCCAAGTCGACGGCAAGGCGCTCCAACTCACGGGCGATCGCCGCAGCGTACTCTCTCTCCTCGACCTGCGGCATCAACTCTTCGAGGGATGCCACGGCCTCGGTTATCACGGAGACGAAGAGGTCCGAATCGATCGCCGGCGTAGGTTCGGGAAAAACCACCACCAACGGAAGTAGGGCGAGCAGAAGAGTCCCTGCGCCGAAAACCAGCCCTAGGGCGGCAGTCCGCACGGGCACGGCGAAGATGGAGCGATCCAGGCGAGACGTGGATCGGAGCGCCTCCCCGATCGTGCTAACAAGAGCGAGACTAGGCCGGTTTTCGTCGCTCGGTTGGAGACCGAAGGTGAGGGCAGCGCCTGCGCTGTTTCGCGTAGAGTCGGTCGCGCCGAGTTCGTGGGCCGTGCTGATCGTCTCCGGCAGGCCATTGATCTCGTCGATCCGCCGGGCATACCGTTCTAGAGAGGGTCTTGCGAGCAGGTACCTTCCTACCGCAAGGACGATTCCGGACCCGGCCACAACGCTCGACCCGGTGATCGCACTTATGGCGGCGTAAGGAGGGAGCGAGGGTCTGGCGGCCCACTGCGACAACACCAACGCCGAAAAAGACCAGATGGCCGAGCACAGAACCCAGAGCAGGTCGGTACGTAGCCTTGTCTTTAGGTGGCTCTTCCTGACGCTTTCGAGTCTTGCCACAAGCAGATCGAAACCATCGGATGTTCCAGAACTGTGAACTGAGCCAGCGCTCATCGCATCTCACCCGCTCGGTCAACTCTAGCCTTTATCTGCCTGCGCCGCTTACCTCGCCGCAGGCGCCGTGAGTAGGGAGTCGTCCAGACCATGTCGAGCCAGGATTTCGGCGATCGTTCCGTTGGCAATCAGCGAGGCGATCGCCTGGTCGATAAGAGTCCTGATGTATACGCGATCCTCGTTCAGACTCATCCCTACCTGCCAATTCGTCGCAGGTACCTGGGCAAAGACTCTCGTCTCTAGCCCGACAGAAGCAGGATCGCCGCCGGTCAGGGCGTTCAAGCGGGGCTCGTAGAAGAAACCGGCTTGAACCTCTCCACGCAACAGGCCATCCAGGAGCTGCTCCTCTTGCCTGTAGACACGTCTGTTGGTGTCCGGGAAGTAGAAGGATATGGAAGCGTTCATCGGACTGCCCACAGCCATTCCGACCTTGGGTCCATCCGGATTGTCGAGCACGTTCGCAGGCTCAAGTGCTTCCGGCGATGAGCTTGCGAGAACATGACCCGTTACGAGGTAAGGCCTGGACACTATCACCCAGTCAGGGTGAACAGAGATATCACTCATCCGGGTTCCTAGAAACGCCTCACACTCGTCTCCCAGGAATATGAAAAGCAGGTTCTCGGGGACACCTTGAAACTGCCGCGCGGCATCCGCGTAGTCGTAACCGAATTCGAAGAACTCGACATCAAGAAGCAGCGCGTCTGCGATAGCTGTGCCGATGTCACGGTGCAGCTCCCACTCAGGCTCTCTAGTATCGAGGCAGAAGCGAATCGTGGAGGAATCGTGGATCAACTCTCCACGGTACATATCGACCGGTACGCCGGCAGGAAGCCCGATCTGTGCCAATGCGGGGGCGGGCGCTAAGAACGCCATCAAGAAGAGGAAAATAGGGCATCTCAAAAGAATTCACCTCAATAGGACTTTGGGATGCGGGTGATATCTCCCGCATCCCAAACGAGGCTAGGTGTTAAGCGTTCAGTCGTTGTCGAGCTTGAAGACGAAGATGCTGCCCGTGCCGGCGGGACCGAGCGCCTCGGGCGCGAAGTCACGGAGCATGGCGCTACCCACGAGTGAGCAGCAGCCTGCAGGAACAGCGACGTATTGCGTGCCGTCAACGGCGTAGCTGATCGGGTGGCCTTCGATCGGCCCGGTCAGTCGCGCGCCCCACAGCTCCTCACCGGTTTCTGCGTCGTAAGCACGGAAGAATCTGTCGGTGTGACCGGCGAAGACCAAGCCACCAGCGGTAGGCAGGGGAATGGCGGTCGTCGGGAGTTCGAACTCAACGCTCCAGGCAGGCTCGAGCGTATCAGCATGGAAGGCGAAGAGTTCGCCGATTCGATCCTCGTAACCTTCAGCGACGACACGGATATCATCGATGTTTCGCATGGGCATACCGTCGCTCCAAGCGAACCCTTCGACATCCATACAAACGTGGTTGCCACTGAGGTAGTAGAGATTGGTTTCCGGGCTGTAGGCGCGAGCCGGCCAGTCGGTACCTCCACGGGTGGAGGGACAGGCGATGACCCGCTCTCCCGGGTGAGGAATAACCTCTTCGTTATAGGTGGGGCGACCGGTCTCGGGGTCCACCGACTCGATCACGTTCTGGTAGACCACGAAAGTGTGGTCGATGTACTCACCGGTTTCACGGTTGAGGATGTTCAGGAAGCCGCCCTTGTTGGTGTGAAGGAGTGCAGGCACCGTTTCGCCATCGATCTCGAGATCAACTAGGATCGTCTCCATGACTGAGCCGAGGTCCCAGGAGTCGTTAGGCATCACTTGGTGGTACCAGACGATTTCACCCGTTTGGGGATCGAGCGCCAGAATGCTCCCCGTGTAGAGGTTGTCACCCGGCCTCGACTGAGGAGTATACGGGTCGGGGTTGCCAGTGCCGACGTAGACGAGGTTCAGTTCGGGATCGTAGCTCGGAGTCATCCAGGCCGAGGCGTGTCCGACTTCGGCGGTACCTTCGACCTCCCAGGTCTCATAGCCGGGCTCACCTGGCCCAGGGATCATGTATGTCTTCCACAGCACCTCGCCGGACTCGGGATCGGTACCCGTCACGAACGCGCGGTCGTATCCTTTGGCGCTATTACCAGAGATGAGGACGCCGTCGGCGATGATGCCGGGGGAGGTGTAACCACCACCATCCGTAAAGGTCTTCCACACTTCCTGGCCGGTTTCGGCGTCGACGGCAACGATATGGCTGTCGCCGAAGTGGCCGATCACCATATCTTGGAAGAGGGTCAAGCCGCGGGAAGTGCTCGAACCGCCAACGCCAAGTTCCGCCCGTTCCTCGGCGGGCAGCATTTCGTATTCGTAGGTCCATAGCAGGTCGCCGGTCGCCGCGTCCATGGCCATTATGCGAGTAGCGCCAGCCTGTAGGAACATGCGGCCATTGGCTACTACTGGCGTCCATTCGACCTGGCCGGCAACGCCGGTATCGATCGACCAGGCGAGTTCCAGGTCGGAGACGTTCTCCGTATTGATCTGGTCCAGAGGGCTGTAGCCCCAGGAGTTGGGGGTACGGCGCTTGGACGGCCAAGCGCTCGCGGGTGGGTTCGTGAGGAACTCTTCGGTGATAGATTGCCAGGGTTCCAACTGAGCAAAGCAAGCACCCAGGAAAAGGGCGAGAATGACTGCTACTATCGATTTCTTCATGACGTTCACGACAGCTCCTTCGGGAGGGAAAACCGCACAACTGTATTCAAATATCTACCGGACCTGCGCCGCATCTCAGACGCCTCAGCTTCTCCAGTGGGGCCTCCTCTCGTCCACCAATTGAATGGCAAAGAATTCAGCCCTGGAGCGCGGCTTCACTCGGCGTCGGGATCGACCCTCGTACTGCCCAGCGCTTCAGATTCGGCCGTCAGTTCAGTGCTCCCCGCAGGATGCCCATTGTTGGACAGGATGAACGCAACGATATCGGCGTAGGCCTGGTCGCTCAAAGTTCCGGCGAGGCCAAGAGGCATGTTCTCTTGGACGAAATCGAACAGTTCCTGCACCCTTTTGGGGCCCCAACGCGACATGAACGGATCCCCAGTGAGCGCTGGTCCCATCCCCCCGTTGAGTCGTATGCCGTGACACGAAGCGCAACTCTGGAAGTAGGCCTGCTGACCTCGCTTGGCCTGATCCTCAGTGTAGATGCCGCCTGCCGAATTCGAGTTTTCGTCGGTGCTGGCGCTTTCCTGCGCCAAGCCGGTGACCGGCAGCGAGAGCACCAGTACCACGAGAGCGAACATTGAGAGCCTGGACATCAATCTTCCCTTTCCCTTTCTTTTGCAAGGGCAAACTCAAGGCAGCTGGCGACTGCCGCCCCGATCTGAACCTTGGTTCGTAAGGAAAATTACCATAGAAGCGAGGCGCCAACAAGGCGAATCTAGTGTGTACAAGTGCGGACCGCAATGCTGAGAGACAACGCCGCTCACGCCCAATGGGGCGTGACCTGACTCGCGCTAGGTGCCCCGTTCAGCCCATCGCACGAGCATTGCTTAACGGATACCGTCTTCCCCCCAACGACTTTGTTCAACCTTAGTTACACCGATCTCTGCTACACCATAGCGTTCGCGCAGGTCATCCAACCTACCGCTCACTTCCAGATCCCGCATTGCGCCAACCACAGCTCGTTTCAGGGTCACATCCCCTTTCCACATACCGAGCACCAGAGGATAGCTCGTCAACCTCTCGGAGGCCCACTCGAGGTTCCAGGAGTAGAGGTCGGCTACACGGGTCGCGGTTAGCGCCTCCATGAGCAGGCCGTCAACCTCGCCGGCTTCCAGTGCCGCAGTTGCTTCCCGTACCGAACCGAGCGGAACGGCCGCGATGCCCTCCTCCCCCAGAAATTGACTCAGTTCCAACCGATCGAAGTTCACGTTGCTGAAATAGACTCCGACTCTCGTCAGCTCGCCCAAGCCACGGCCCTCTGGGGTGATCAACATCCAGCCGGTGACCAGGTAAGAAGGGGTGACCTCCAAGAATGAACGAGTTGTCGCAGTATCGACAGTGCCGCCCGCCAGCAACTGGCATTGGGAGCGAGTAACGTTCCATTTCCTCGGATCGAACGATGTACCCATGGCTGGGTTGACGGCCATGTAGGCATCGACGCCCAACTCCTTGGCAACTGCCTTGACCAAATCGACATCGAGTCCAGGATTTCGGGCGTCGCCCGTAACCAGCGGGGGATAGGAGGTGGGCACGCACACTCGTAGGACGCCGGCCTCCCGTACCTGCTGAAGCGAGGTATCTGGCGGCAGGAAAGACGCCAGCACGACCAAGCCGATGACTAAACCAAGACGCAGAGCCGTCCCGGCGCTCTCACTAGTCAAGTTCTCTCAGGCCTTCCGGAAATCGAGCCAGGCGACGACGTAGAGGATGACAGCCAGGACGGCCATCACAACCGGGCCAAGCAACGGTTGGAACTGATTGAAGCCGATGAATATACCTCGCAGCGCATCGACCGCATAGGTAATCGGATTCCAGGTAACCAGAAAGATGAGCCAGTCCGGATAATGGACCGCAGTCTGGGTTCGGGTAAGAGCCGGATCTAGCGGGAAGATCGAACTCGACAGGAAGTATAGGGGGAGTATTACCAAGTTGCTGAA
>DASVCN010000037.1 GCA_036381595.1 Trueperaceae bacterium
CGTCGTCGGGGCATCCCGTGCGGCCCAACTGAGCGCTCGGGTCGTTAGCTCAATCGGTAGAGCAGCTGACTCTTAATCAGCGGGTTATAGGTTCGAGTCCTATACGACCCACCATACGGGACCCCGTCTCTGACGGGGTTCTTCCGTTACCCCGGGAAACAAGTCCAGCGGCAGATCTTCGGCGCCAGGGCCTCGATCCGCGCCGGACATATCGCAGAGGCCAACGCGATCGCCATCGGTGTGGCCATCTAGGTACCGCTGGGTTGTCTGCCCGGCAGCGTCAACCAGCTCGAGTTCGGGCGCTTGACCGACGCGATGCCTGCGTGCCTCGCAATCGGCCCGACGCTATCCCTGGCCGAGGCGCCGGGCCGCATCTTGGCGAGGGCGGATGCTGACTGTCGAGATCTACAGCGCACCGGTCTTCAGCAGGCTGGCACGAGCTCAGGCGACGCAGCTGCTCGATCAGGAGTTCTGGCGGGTGGCACGGAAGCTGGGCAACCGGCGCACTCTCGTGAAGCTGCGGCACGCGGTCCCGACTGTGGTCGGTCCACTGCAACTGCAGACATCGCTGGCTATCGTGACGGTGACCCTCGCCAAGACCGGGCTGTCGTCCGCGGAGCGGGGGTGTAGCAGACTACGCAATCTCTCGGATCGACGTGGCAGATCCTCACGTGGTACACGCAGGCCGCGCCTTGGTTGTCGAGATATCCCGAGTTGCCTGTCTGCGTAGCAGTGCTTGGAATCAAACAGCCGAGATTTGTCTAGAGGGATGTCTTAGATCCGAGGGTGAGGGGCTAGCGGGCAGCACTGAAGCGGATCCCACGTGGCGTGAGTTCTAGGCGGGAGATCTCCCCGACCAACTGCCCAGAACTGGCGTCGACGAAGAACGCGTACCGCCGCGGAGGGGTCAGCAGGCGGCGTGGTATCTCGGCGAGGACGGCCACGAGGCTATTGCGCTTCGTCGGTCGGGTCCAGACCCTCTTCGGACGGACTCCGATGGCCGTGAGCACCCCAGTAGCCGCCGCCAATATGAAGGCGTCTGTGGATTCTGGGCCGCCGAAGGCCTCCGCCACGGCAACGAGTGGACCTGCGAACTCCCCGACCAGGTCTTCCTGTTCGATGAGCAGGTTCGAAGCTGAGCACCTTCCCAGGGCCGAACTGAGCAACAGGTCGCCCGTGAAGTCGCTTGTCGCGACATGTTGCGCGTGGGCAAACTCGCCCCGAGAGGTCACGGTAGCCATCGAACGCAGAAGCGGCTTCGAGCACTCGGCGCACTCGACGAGGAGTCGTCTCACCACCCTCTTACCGGTCGCTGTGCACTGGGCCAAGGCCTCAGGAGCCACCGCCAGCCCCGTCTCCTCACACTTTTCGAACTCGGCCTCGAGGCCCAGAACACCGGTCTCTGGACACTTTCGCAGCAAGCGTCTCAGATAGAGCTTGTGCGAGATGCCGGACTCCTCCAATAGGTCCCGCCGCACGCGCTTTCCGGTGGCGGAGCAGCTCGCCGTCTCGTCAGGCAGTACGTGGGTTCCGCTCTCCTCACAGGTGAACAGCTCGGTAGCCAACGCCAGCTCTCCGCTGAGGGCAGAGGGGACCAGTAGTTCGCGGTCGACGACCAAGCCGCTGACCACCGAGCGCCCGACCTCGTCCTCCAGCAGGAGGGCGTTGCTGACAGCGCAGCGAACGGTCTCGCTTCGCGCAGCACGACGGGAAGGGTTCTTCTCTGAAGCGACCAGCCAGTCGCTCCGCACCCATTTGCCGCTTACCGCACTACGTTCCGCTTCCGTCGCCAGCACGACCGTGCCCGAGAACTCGCAGCGCACGAACTCAGAAGCGTGCCCCATCGTGCCTGACAGATCTGAGACCCGCTCTTGATCGCTACGGAACGTCTTGCCCGATGCTGCGCTCACCTTCAGGTAGTCCTTGTGAACCCGCGCTCCAGTGAACTCACAAATCCCGACCTCGTCTTCGGCTGCAGTCAATCCGGATACCTCACAGGTGACCGCATGACGAGGCGAGATCACCCGCGACGAGAAGGCGCTCTTGACCGCCTCCCTGGGAAGCATCACGTCACCGGAGATCTCGCAGACCTGGGCGAACTCCGGCAGCATCAGGGCCCCCGAGACCGAGGACACGGCCATCAGGTGCGGGAGCGCCCGCTCCCCTGAAACGGCACACGGCGCGAGGTCATGTTGCGGGAACGATCCTCCGCTCAGGTAGCACCGCTCCAGCGGCGGGGAGCGAAGGACCTTTTGGGAAGCGCCGTCGATGTCGAGGAGCAGCCTCGACTCAGGGCCATCCAGGTACCGATAGGTCACCTCGACGCTGGCTATGGACGACATCTCGCCGCGGGCCGCGACCAGTTCAGCCGAGACTGACGGGTCGAAGCGCCTCTCGATCTGTTCCCTCAACGCCGCCGAGTCACCGGCCTTCTCCAGCTCTTCCTTCTTCCGTGCCAGGTAGAACTCCCGGAACGACATGAGCGACCGGTCACTCTCGATCGCCGCCAGGAGCGCGTCACGAGCTGGCGCTGGCCAGTGGGACCGGTCCAGTCGACCATCCGATCGCGAACGCGACGCGCCCGCCGACCAGGAGGAAGCGTCTGCATCGACCCAACCACCAGGCCCGCTCGTGACCTCTATCAGGCGCTCAAGGCGGTCCACGGCGACAGAGCTGCTTACGAGGGCAGTGATTGTGCCTTCGAAACGTCTACTCTGACCTATCACACGGACGGCCCCGGGCTCTATCGAGGCATCCAACCTTGCCACCCACTCGCGGGCGGTACGAACGACGCCCTCCTCGTCGAGAGGCTGCAATTCGACTGAGTGCAGCCGCTTGCGGCTTAGGCTGCCGACGATGCGCTCGAACGCTGGCTCCCCCTCCGCGTAGAGAATCGTCGCTCGGCCACCAAAGACTCCGGGACCCGCCCTGAGGTTCGGGTCGTTCTCGTCGAAGGTGGCGAAGTGGGTACCTCGACCGACCTCTTGGATCAGCAAGCGGCCGTCGCTCTGCTCCTGGACCCGCCCTCTATCGCTGTAGTAGGTCACGACGAGGTCGCGCACGGAGAGCCGTGGAACCACGTCCTCGAGCTCCGGAGCGGCTGGTCCCGCGTCGTGTAAAGCGTTCAGGGTCCCGAGAGTCTCTGAGACGAGCGTCTTGCTCTCTTCGTAGAGCTGCTTGGCGCGCTCGATGCTTTCCTCGATCCTTCGAGCGCTCTCCGCAACGTCCTGGCCAGCAAGTGCCCTGAGCACCAGGTCCTGGATCTCTTCCTCGAGGTCGTCTTCCTTGCCAGCTGCTTCGAGGATGCCCTCGATGTCTCCTATGGCCGCGGAGATGAGCTGGAGCTTCTCCATGAGCCGAGCGACGACCAGCTCTTCGACCGAGCCCTTGACCACGAGGTTCGTCACGGCGACGGTGGCATACTTCGAGGCCAGGCGCTGAACGCGCCCGATGCGTTGCTCGACCGTCATGGGGTTCCACGGCAGGTCGTAGTTGACCACGACGTTACCTGCCTGCAGGTTCACCCCTTCCGCGCCAGAGTCGGTGCTCACGATGACGTTCACTTCCGGAGGATCGGCTTGGTAGCGCCGAACGTCGTGATCCTGGGTCCGCCCGTGTCCCCCGCCGATGTAACCAACGCTCGCACCGATCGCTGCTAGGGCCTCGCCGATGGCCTTCTGTGTAGCTATGCGGCGCGTGAACACGACCATGCGCCAGTCCCGCGGACGCTCGGACATCAGCCGCCGCGCCATCGCCAACAAGTGGGGCTCCTTACAACCGAGGGGGGAAGACTGGGCGAGCCGGCGCACCTCGGCGACCACCGCCGGCGATACCCGGCCTGCCTCCCCTAACGTCTTGATCTGCTCGGCGAACGCGGCCGGACTGCTCATCAGCGCTTCGGCAAGGCTTATCTGCTGGAGGCGACGTAGGTTGGAAAGGTGTTCGCGGACAAGAGCCTCAAGCCTGCGCTCGATGTCACCGGGTTCGCACCTCGCGGGGCTGACCAGACGTTCTGGGAAGCTCAGGCCGGACTCGAGCCTGGTGGTCCGCACCATGTACTCGCCTACGATGCGGCGGAACTCGGGGATCCTGCCTGCGTTGATGCGGCGGGCTACGTTCCTGCCGTCGGCCAGGTAACGCGCTGCGAACTCCCCAGGGTCCCCCAACGGGTTCCGGTGGTTCCTACCGTCGGCGAGTAGGTCGATGAGGGAGTAGATGTCCCACAGGCGGTTGTGGATAGGCGTCGCCGTAAGCAGGAGAGTGTATCGGAACGCCGAGCTTGCCAGAGCCTCCTTGAGAGCGACGGCTATCCTTGGCGGTCTCGCTGTCCCATAGAGGTTGCGAACCTTATGTGCCTCATCCATCACCAGCATGTCGAAGCCTGAGTTCGTCAGCTCTTCCATGCGGTTGAGAGCGGACGCGTAGGTCGTGACAACGACGGAGGTACGAGACCGGGCGAACCGCGATAGCTGGGCGCCAGTCGCGTAGACGGCGTCGACACCGAACTTGCCTTCGAGCTCATCGCACCACTGCGGCAGCAAGATCCTCGGCGCGAGGATCAGCACGCGCTTCACCTTCTTGCGCACCATCAGCTCGCTGATGATCAGCCCAGCGCTGATGGTCTTGCCCATCCCCACGTCGT
>DASVCN010000038.1 GCA_036381595.1 Trueperaceae bacterium
AAACTCTCCAAAACAAGAAGAGTCAAAGACTCAAAACCAGGTTCGATGCAAAGCACCACGGCCCCGGTCAAACCGTTCAATTCCATGAGTAAAACGGAATCAACAAGACCACGCAAACTGGATTATCAAGGTACTCGCGCCAAGCGGCGCTCGTTCCCGCGGCCCGCACGATCCCCAGGCGTCTCATCAGATGATCCGCCTTGTGGGTCCCGCGCTTCTTGGGCTTCGGGGTCTGCGCCTCTCGACGCAGGATTGATACCTTACCCTCAGGTTCGGACCTTGTCAACCCTGGCGCTAACCCGAGTCGATTCGGCCACTCGCGGACGGATCCGCACTGTCCCCGAGGGGAAAGGCCGTCGCCTCACCGGCCCTCTGGGCCTTCCGGCAACGTCGCTCAGTGTACCCCTCGTAACGCCGGCTTGTCAAGAGCGGGCGCATGAAACGTGAGCCTATGCTGCTCAAGTCGCTAACGTTTTGGAGAGGGCGAACGGAAGTCTACCTGGAGGTATCGAAGCGGAGGTGCTTCTGCGAGACCACGGCCGTTCAGAGTTGTCAGCCGGGACCCGGACTCGACTCCAGCGACGTTCGGTGCTGCGCGCCCCAGCTACCCCTCTTGAGGAAGACCGTGACCATGCTCGAGGCGCGTACCGCAGAGATCCACTGCCGGTAGCCGAGGTTCTCGGCGAGGCATGCGGCCAGCAGCCTCACTCGATCGCCCGTCCGCGAATAGCGGTCGCGCATGAACACCTCCAGCCCCAGGCTCCCGAGCCCCACGAGCATGCCGTAGCAAACTGCGACGATGAGGAGTCCGGCGGCGAACTCCGGTGAGAGGCTGCCACGAACGAGAAGAATCGCAGCGAGAACGTATCCACCGACCTCGATCAGCGGGCTGAGTGCCTCGAAGAACCAGAAGTACGGCAACGCGAACAGTCCGACCGGCCCGTACCTCGGGTTGAACGTCATCGCCCGATGGATCCACAAGGTTTCCAGCAGGCCCCGGTGCCAGCGGTCGCGCTGGCGGCGCAGGCTGCGCCAGCTGTTCGGCACCTGTGTCCAGCAGATCGGGTTGGCGTGGTACTCGATGCGGTAGCGGCGCCTCTGCTCTCGCATCCGCCGGTGGAGCCGCAGAACCAACTCGGCGTCCTCGCCTACCGTGTCACGGCGATAGCCGCCCGCCTCGACCACCGCCTGGCGCCGGAACAGCCCGAAGGCGCCGCTGATGATCACCAGCATCCCGAGCGAACTCAGGGTCGCGCGGCCGGTGAGGAAGGCCCGAGTGTACTCGATCACCTGGATGCGCTCGAGCCAGCTTCGTGGCGCTCGGACCGCCTCGACCGCACCACTCACTACCCGGCAGTTGTTGAGTACCCTGATCGTTCCACCCAGGGCGATGAGCCGGGGATCGTCGATGAAGCGGAAGCTGGCCCCGAGCAGGGCTCCGGCATCGAGCAGGCTATCGGCGTCGACCGAGCAGAAGAGCGGGTACTGGCTCTGGTTTATTCCGGCGTTGAGGGCATCGGCCTTCCCTCCGTTGCGCTTCGAGAGTACGAGCAGCTTGGGATGGAGCTCGCTGCGGTAGGCGCCTAGAAGCTCGTGATGCGGCACCAGTCGCAGTGGCTGGGGCTCCACCGGGGTCAGCTGGAAGGCCCGCTGGAGCTCGCCGAGGGTGCCGTCGCTACTGCCGTCGTCGATGACGATGACTTCGAAGGTGGGATAGTGGAGGCTCAGGAAGTTGGACACGCTGCTGACGATGGTGGCTTCTTCGTTGTAGGCCGGTACCAGGATGCTTATGGGCCGGTGGTGGCTGTGACGCAGGAGGTCGTTGTAGCGGGCGGCGTTGTCGTCGAACACGGTCCGCGACAGGTGGCGGGCAGCCACGGGAAGGCTGATCCCGTAACCCAGACAGACCAGGCAGAAGTAGAGCAGTACAGCAGCCTCGGCCAGTTCGACGGGGCTCATCGGCCCGCCCGCCTGGCGATCTCCCTTGCGAACGGATCGCCGTGATCGACCATCACCCTGGCGAGGACGGCCTTGCCCGCCGGCCCGAACGCGGCCAGGCTCGCAGCTGCGTTGCGCCTCACCCACCAGTCGGCGTCCCCGAGGGCACGTGTGAGAGGGGCCCGCGCATCGTCGAGAGGAAGCGTCACTGCAGCTTTCGCGGCCTGGGCCCTGACGAACGCCTCGCCGGCCCCGAGGGCAGAGAGGATCTGTTGCCGACTGCCCGAAGGCGCCAGCTCGATTTTGGCCACCGTTCTCAAGGCCGCTGCCCGCACCTCAGGGTCGGGACTCGACAGATGGGGCGCGAGCAAGGGAACCAGTTCGAGCAGATTGCGGTGGCCGATGACGGTGATGGCAGCGGTCGGGTAACGACCGGCCTGCAGGAGCTGACGGACCAGTCCAGGACACTTGCTGCCCGTGAGGACGAGCGCGCTCTCGATCTCGCCTGACGAGAACTGGTGCTGGGCGCAGGCGGTCTCGAACTCAGCGAGCGCGGCGTCCGGCGGTGTCTCCTCGTTATCGAGGCTACGAGCCAGGGTTCGCAGTACCTCGACGGCAGCCGCATGGCTCGAGGAGGCCAGGAGGCGTTGGAGAGCCGGGATGGCCCGAGCCGAACGGATCCGGCCGAGGCGGGAGAGCGCGCGAGACTTCGCGGCATGTTGCCGTCCCTTGAGCGCGTTCAAGTCGCGAAGCAGGAAAGCGCTCTCCTCGTAGAGTCGCGCCAGTTCCTGAGAATAGCTGCCGGTCGTGGTCTCGCGCAGTCGTGCCAATGCCGCGGCGCTTATCTCGTCACCTGGCGGCAGCGGACCCTCGTCGACCGCAAAGGCTACCCACGCTTCGAGCCGCGAACGCTCGAGTCGGTTGCTTCGCTTCGAACCGAGCGCGTAGAGGTGATACCCGAACTGGAAGAGCAACAGCAGGAACGCTGCCGCTCCCGGCAGCAGCGTGAGCGTGACCATCAGCCTCAAGGTTTCGCGCTCGCTCGGTTGGATGAAGGAGATGAACAGGACGACGATGCCACTGCCGATGAGCACGAAGGTGAGCGCGGCGATGAGCCCGAACAGGCCGAAGCCTCCGCCATATGGCCGCGACACGGTCTATTCGATCAGACGGCGCGCCCGCACCACGAGTGAGCGCGGGTCGAAGGGCTTCTCGATGAAGTCGTCGGCGCCCAACTCGAACGCCTGCGCTACCAGCTCGGGGCGCCTGATATTGCTCACCATCACGACCGGAGCACCGCTTCTGGTACGAAGCTCTCGCAGCACGTCGAGACCGTTGCCGCCGGGGATGTTGAAGTCGAGGACTATGAGCGCGCTGCAGGCGATGTCGGGCATGTCTTCCAGTGCCTCGATAAGCGTGGAGCTGGTCTTGACCGTGTAGCCCTCGCGAGCGAAGAGGCTCTTGAGCAACGCGAGCACCGCTTCGTCGTCGTCGACGACCCAGACGTGTGCAGGTTCAGTCTGCGGTTCCACGACGCTGGGCAAGTTGGTCAACTCGGCGACGGATCCAGCCTGACCGCCGAAACCGGGCCCTGCCGGCTCGAGCCGGTCCGGGAACTCGGTCGTATAGGCGGGCAGTGGCCCCAGGGCCGGCTCTGCCGAAACCAGGAGTTGCTTCCTGAGCGTGCGTAACCAGTTCACCGCGACTTGCTCCTTAGTCCGAGGCCCGTTGCATCGTCTGCTGGGCCAGCCGCTGTCCCCTTTTGACCGTGCAAGCCTACTATCCATGGTCCGGCACCGGTTCGATGCGAACTACTTCTCCCGTGAGCGAGCCGGTCACGCGCCAGGAGAGTTAAACTCGCTCTCATGTCCGAACACCACGACTACCGCAACCTCTTCGATCTCAGCGGCAGGCGGGCCTACGTGATAGGGGCCGCCTCGGGTATCGGCGGGGAAGCCGCTCGCGGTCTGGCCGCCTTCGGCGCCAAGGTCGTAGCGGCCGACCTGGCAGTGGACGGGGCCGGAGCCACCGCGGAGGCGATCCGTGCCGCCGGCGGCGAGGCGACCGCTGCGCAGGTGGACCTCTCGGACGGCGACTCGGTCGAGGCGCTCTTCGCCGAGAACGGGGACCCCGACGTGCTCGTCTGCACGCCGGCGATCAACGTGCGGAAGCGACTGCTCGACTACACCGCGGAGGAGTTCGAGAAGGTCGTGAACCTCAATCTCAAGGGCACCTTCTTCGCGATGCGGTCGGCCGGCAAGCGGATGGCCAAGGCGGGTCGCGGCAGCATCATCGTCTTCTCCTCGATCCGCTCCCAGGTCGTGGAACCGGGCCAAGGCGTCTACGCTGCGACGAAAGCGGGAGCTCTCCAGATGATCAGGGCGCTCGCCGCCGAGCTGGGCCCCTCCGGAGTGCGGGCCAACGCCATCGCCCCCGGCGTGGTCGAGACCCCTCTTACCCAACAGATCAAGCAGCAGCCCGAATGGTACGAGGCTTATGCCCAGAAGAGCGCGCTAGGCCGCTGGTCGCAACCGAGCGAACTGGTGGGGGCTGTCGTCTATCTCGCCAGCGAGGCCTCATCATTCGTGACCGGGTCCCTCCTCTACGTCGACGGCGGCTGGACGGCGGTCGATGGCCGCTTCACCCCGCCGCTGCCCTGACGGTCCCCAGTTGAAGGCAGGCGAACACAACGCCATAACCGACGTACCCGGCATCGAGGTCGGGCACGCTACCGACGAGAAGGCGCTAACCGGCACGACCGTGGTGCTCTGTCGCGAGGGCGCCGTGGCGGGCGTGGATGTGCGTGGCTCGGCGCCCGGCACGCGCGAGACCGACCTGCTCGAACCCGAGAACCTGGTGCAGAGGGTGCAGGCGGTCGTCCTCTCGGGCGGTAGCGCTTTCGGGCTGGAGGCCGCGACCGGGGTGGTGCGCTACCTGGAGGAGGAGGGGCTCGGGCAGCCCGTCGGTGGCGGCAGGGTGGTCCCGATAGTTCCGGCGGCGGTCATCTACGACCTCGAAGTAGGAGACGGTGACGTCAGACCCAGCGCCGATGCCGGCTACCTCGCCGCCCGACAGGCAACGAGGGGACCGGTGGAGATGGGGAACGTCGGCGCCGGAACGGGCGCAAGAGCCGGGGGCCTCAAGGGAGGGGTGGGCAGCGCCAGCGCGGTCCTCGGTGGCGGGATCGTGGTAGGCGCCCTCGCCGTCGTCAACTCACTTGGCAGGACGCACGATCCGGTCACCGGCGAGCTTTACGGGCGAGTCCTCGAACTCGGCGGCGAGTTCGAAGACCTGTCTCCGGCCCGCCCCATCCCCCCGACCGGCGACGAGTACGCCGACATCTTCCCGGCCGACGCCTCGCTCGCGGGCCGCAACACGACCATCGGGGTCGTCGCCACGAGCGCCATACTCGACAAGGCCCAAGCGCGCAAACTCGCCCAGGTCGCGCACGACGGCCTGGCGAGGTCGATCAGGCCCGCCCACACCCTCTTCGACGGGGACACCATCTTCGCCCTGGCTACCGGCGGTCACCAGATTTCCGTCCCCACCGAGTTGGCGCGACTGGGCGCGATCGTCGCCGACGTCTTCTCCCGCGCGGTCGTTCACGCGATGCTGGCGGCCCAGGGGGCGGCCGGTCTGCACTCCTACCGGGAGGCGTACCCGGGGATGTTCAGGAAGACGCGGTCGTGAGCCGTTCAACGGTGGATACGCGAACGCTGGCCCGGCGGGCGGCGGAGGCCGTAGACCCGGAGCGCGTGGTGACTCTCACCCGCGATCTGGTACGGATACGCAGCGTCTACGAACCGGGCGGTAGCGGGAGCGACGAGACCGAGGCGGCCCGGTTCGTCGAAGCGACGCTGCGGCAACTTGGCCTCGAGGTGCGGGTCGAGGAGGCGGCGCCGGGCAGGCCGAACGTCATCGGCGACTGGCAGGGCGCAGGTTTCGTCTCGGGCGAGAGCCGAACGCTCATGTTCGAGGGGCACACCGACGTCGTGACCGAAGGGGACCCGAGCAGTTGGACCCATCCGCCGTTCGAAGCGCACGTCGAGAACGGCAGGATCTACGGTCGTGGCAGCGCCGACATGAAGGCCGGGGTCGCCGCGGCGATCGCCGCCACGGAAGCGGTGGCGCGCGTAGCTCCTGATCTCGCGGGTCGCATCCGGCTGGGCATCGTCGCCGACGAAGAGGGGATGATGCTGGGCATCAAGCAGTTCATCGCCAACGGCTGGGCCGATGGCGTGGACGGGGCGATCGTATGCGAACCCGAGGAGAACGAACTCTGCCTGTTCCAGAAGGGAGCCATGCGCGTGGCCGTGACCTTCACCGGAACTATGTCGCACGGGGCGATGCCTTACGCAGGGGTCAACCCGATCCCCTGGCTGGCGCGGTTCGTCGACGGCATCGGACGATTCGAGGCGGCGGAACAGGCCCGGCTTGGCGAGCATCCCTACCTGGGGTTGCCCTGGCTCACCCCCACGGTCGTGCGGGCCCCGCGTCAGGGTGAGCAGCAGCTCAACGTGATGCCGGCGACCGCCTACCTGGCGCTCGACATCCGCACCGTACCGGGACAGGATCACTCGCGGATACGGCAGGAACTGGACGTTCTCGCCGGCGAGGTACGTGCCCACGATGACAGGGCGAAGATCGAGATCGAACTCATCGAGGAGCGTCCCTGGACCGAGACGCCGCGGGACGCCCCCGTCGTGGCGGCGCTCGAGCGCGCCTACCGCCAGGTGTTCGGCCAGGAGCCGATTTACGGCGGGGTGCCGGGCGCCACGGACGGCACCTTCCTGCACTCCCTGGCCGGCGTGCCGATAGTGACCGTCGGGCCCGGCGACCGGACCATCCCTCACCAGCGGGACGAGTTCGTCGAGATCGAGGAGGCGGTCCGCTCGGCCCGGCTCTATGCGGCCGCGGCCGTCGAGTTCCTGCTGGCGGACTAGGCCCCCGAACGAGTGCCGACGATCCGGACTTCGGCCTCCAGGGAAACGTTGGCGTCGGACTCGGCCGGGGAACGCAAAGCGTAGGCCATGTGCGGCGAGTTGAAAGCGACGCCCATGAGGCCGGTCGCGCTCACCGCTATCAATCCGCCGTGAGCATGCTGCGCGGCGATCTCGGCGAGCGCCGCGCGCAGCGCCTCGGCCATCGTCGCTCCCGCCTCCAGCCGGCAGGCCAGGCCCTTGGCGGTGACGGCGCGGATGAAGGCCTCACCTTTGCCCGTGCACGAGACGCCGACGGCAGGGCCCGCGTAGGTTCCTGCGCCGATGAGGGGAGTGTCGCCTACCCGGCCGGGCCACTTTCCCAGGGTCCCGCCGGTGCTGGTAGCGGCGGCGATCGCGCCCGTCGCGTCCAGAGCAACGGCGCCTACCGTAGCCGAACCGCTTGGCAGCCCTTCTTCCGCACGCCGCCACCTCTCCAGTTGGGCGAGCGTACGTGGCGTCAGGAGCAGTTCGTTGTCGATCGGCTGGTCCACCAGAGCGTCGGCTCCCGCGCCGGCGAAAAGGGCGTGTGGCGTCGAGGTTCGGACCTTGTCGGCGACAGCGATGGGGTTGCGGGCTCGCGTGAGTGCAGCAACAGCTCCGCTGCTGCCGTCACTGGCCATGATCGCCGCGTCGCACTCCACCCGGCCGTCCCTCGTCGGCGAGCCACCCGTACCGGCGTTGAAAGCCAGCGGGTCGTCCTCCATCGACATGACGGCGGCGATGACCGCCTCCACCGCGCCCGCCCCTCTGGAGAGGAGGTCGTACCCTACGTCCCGCGCGCGCTTCAGGCCGGCGAGGTATGCCGGCCGGTCCTCCTCCCGAACTGTACCGGCGCCACCGTGGATGATCAGAGTCGTATCCGGCAAGATCCACCTCTCGTGCCCCGGGCTTCCGCGGGACGCATCACTCTACCGAGAGTACCCAGACTCCCCGACGGCAAGCGGGGCGAGGGGAACCTGTGTGAGCCGTGCGTCGCAAGAGCAGCCGCGGCTAACTCCCTTCATCCTGAGCGTCCTCCACGCCCTTCACCGGTTAAGCTTGGGGCCGATAGGGAAAGATAATCAGCGGAAGCGCATTCGAATACACCAGCCGGATCTACGGGAGGTATCGGAAATGGCTCGCATCATCCCAGCACTGCTCTTAGCACTCACCCTGGCCCTGTCCGCGGCCCAGGAAACACCGGAACCGGTCTACGGCGGCCAGGCGGTCGTCGCCATCACCGCCGAGCCGCCCGGCTGGGACCCGACCGTGTCGACCTCGCAGGAGATCGCGCGGGTGATGTACCACAACGTCTACGAAGGGTTGGTGCGGATCGACAGTGAAGGGCAGATCGTCCCTGCCCTGGCCGAGTCGTGGGAGGTCTCCGAGGACGGCCTCAGCCTCTCGTTCACCCTTCGGGAAGGGGTGCTGTTCCACGACGGCAGTGAGTTCGGCGCAGACGATGTGGTGGCCAAGTTCGAACGTGCCATGGACCCGGACTCGGGCCACACCCACCCGGAGTACTACGAAGCGATCGACGAGGTCACGGCCGACGGCAACCGCGTCGTCTTCCGCCTCTCGCGTCCCAGCTCGGCGCTCCTCTACAATCTCGCGCGTCCGGACTCGATCATCTACCCGGCAGGAACCAGCGAGAGCCAGCGCAGCAACCCGATAGGCACTGGCCCCTTCCGCTTCGTGGAGTGGGTGCCGGGCAGCGAGGTACGCCTGGAGCGCTTCGACGATTACTACATAGACGGCGTTCCCTACCTCGATGCGGTGACCTTCCGCATCATCGGCGACCCCAACGCCCGCTTCGCCGCGCTACAGGCCGGCGACATCGATATGATCGGGGTGGCCCTGAGCCCCGAATCGGCTCTGCTGGCCGAAGCCGATCCGAACCTCAAGGTCACCCAGGGCGCCAACACCACCGAGATCACCATGGCGCTCAACAACACCCGCGAACCGCTGAACGATCCGCTGGTGCGGCAGGCGATAACCCACGCCATCGACAAGGAGGCGATCGTCGAGGGCGCCAACTTCGGTTTCGGCACAGTCATCGGCACCCACGCGACGCCGGTCGAGCCCTACTGGATCGAGGTCGAGCCGTACCCGTACGATCCCGAACGGGCCCGGGACCTGTTGGAGCAGGCCGGCTTCGAAGAGGGCGAACTTACCCTCAGCTTCGAACTGCCCGAGCCGTACAACATCGAGCGGACAGCGGGACAGGTGATCGCCCAGCAGCTCACCGAAGCGGGCATCGATGTCGAAGTGAGCATCGTCGAGTGGGGCACCTGGCTGGAACGGATCTTCCTGGGCGGGGATTACGACATGACCATCATCGGCCACAGCGAGCCGCGTGACATCAACGTCTACGGCAACCCCGACTACTACTACCACTACGACAATCCGGAGGTTCGCGAGCTGCTCGAGCAGGCCGAACTGGCAACCAGCCAGGAGGAAGCGATGGAGCACTACCGCGAGATCGCTCGCATCATCGCAGAGGATGCCGTCAACGTCTGGACCTTCAATCCCGCCTACCTGGTCGCCGCGCAGCGGGACCTGTACGGCTACTGGGAGAACCAGCCCACTGTAGCCATCGACATGACCGAAGCCTTCGTGGCCCGTTAGATGCGAGCCCGCTAGACGTTCCTCTGCCGGGCCCCACGCCCTCAGGCGGCCCGGGCCCGGCAGCCCCATATATATAGGTATCGATGCTGTCCTATCTCGTTCGCCGGCTCGCCTCGGCACTATCGAGCATCTTCCTCGCGGCGGTCCTGGTGTTCGCCGCCCTGCTGGCCATCCCCGGCGATCCGGCCGAGATCATCCTCGGCCTGAACGCCAGCCCTGAAGCGGCGGCCGCCCTGCGCCACCAGCTGGGCCTCGACGTGCCGCCGGTGCCCCGCTTCATCTCGTGGATCGGCGGGGTGGTGAAGGGCGACTTCGGCGACTCCCTCAACTACCGCCGCCCGGTAAGCCAGCTCCTCGTCGGCAGGTTACAGGTCTCGGTGCCGCTGGCGCTGGCTGCGATGCTCATCGCCTGCCTCATCGCCCTGCCGCTGGGCATCCTGGCAGCGCTCCGCCAGGGCAGCTGGCTCGACCCGCTCATCGTCAGCTTCGCCCAGATCGGCGCGGCGATACCCTCCTTCTGGCTGGGGCTGATGCTGATACTCCTCTTCAGCGTGGAGCTCGGCTGGTTGCCGGCTGGCGGCTACACGCCGTGGGAGCGGAGTCCGGCTGGCGCGTTGCGCAGCCTCATCCTCCCCGCCATCGCCCTGGGCCTGGGCCAGGCGGCCGTCATCACCCGCATGACCCGAGCCTCGATGCTGGAGGTGCTGCGCCTGGACTACGTGCGCACCGCCAGCGCCAAGGGATTGCCCAGGCGGAGGGTCATCCTCGTCCACACCCTCCGCAACGCCCTGGTCACGATCGTGACGATCATCGGGCTAAGCATGGCCCAGTTGCTCGTGGGAGCGATCGTCATCGAGCAGGTGTTCTCCCTGCCGGGACTCGGCAGGCTTGCGCTCACCGCCATCGGCGCCCGCGACTACCCACTGCTCCAGGCGGAGGTGCTGCTTTACGCGACGGCCATCGTGGGCCTAAGCTTCATGGTCGACGTGCTCTACGGGTTGCTCGACCCGCGCATCAGGTACTCCTGATGGCGAGCGTCCGTATGACTGATCTCTCCGAAGGGCGCGCCAAAGGGCTCGCGGCCCGCGCTGCCGGCGCTTTCCGCGGCCGGCTGAATCTCACGCTGGGTACCGTTCTCATCGGGCTCGTCGTCCTGGCAGCGCTGGGGTCGTTCTTCTGGCTGCCGTACGACCCGAACGACATCGATTTCACCGTGCGCCTCGCGCCGCCTTCGGCCGAACATCTGCTGGGCACCGACCAGTTCGGCAGGGACCTGCTGAGCCGGCTGATGGTGGGCGCCCGGGCGACGCTCTACGTGGGGATGATCGCCGTGGGGATTGCCCTCGCTCTCGGTTCACTCCTGGGGGCGTTGGGAGGTTTCCTGGGTGGTCTCGTCGACGAGGCCCTGATGCGGATCGTCGACGTCCTCTACGCCTTCCCGCCCATCCTCATGGCGATCCTGCTGGCAGCCATATACGAGCCGGGCACGCTCACGGCGATGGTGGCTATCGGCATCGCCACCGTCCCGGTCTTCGCGAGGCTCATGAGGTCGTCGGTACTCAGCCTCAAGGAGCGCGACTTCGTGGAGGCGGGGCGGGCGCTGGGTGCGAGCGGCGGCAGGATCCTCTGGCGCCACATCCTGCCGAGCGCCCTCTCGCCGATCCTCGTACAGATGAGCCTCAGCCTGGCCATCGCCGTACTCGCCGAGGCGGCACTCAGCTTCCTGGGCCTCGGAACGCCGCCGCGTGTGCCGAGCTGGGGCAACATGCTGCGCGAAGCTCAGAGTTTCATGCCTCTGAGCCCCTATCCGGCTCTCGTTCCCGGCCTCGCGATCGTGGTGACGGTCCTCGGTTGGAGCCTCTTGGGCGACGGTCTGCGGGACGCTACCGATCCCCAGTCGAGGCGGTAGGACGATTCCCCTCGGCGGGCTCCTTCACTCCCTCACGGCCTTAAGGTGGCGTTAAACCGGTCCGAGTAAGGAATCTGTAAGAAATCTGTAAGATGAGATACCTCACAATTCGGGTCGAGTAGGAACAGCTCGAGCCGGGGCGCCGTGCCTCGGCACCGGAGTCGTTGCACTAAGGAGCCCGGATGAAGCCTCATCGCACAAACTCTGGAGCAAGGCCGAGAGGGCGCCCGCAGGCCCTGGCAGCGCTGTCGGCACTGCTGCTCGTGCTGCTTGTGAGTTGCAGCAGCCTGAGCGACCGCCCCGGCAGCCTGGCATCTGCGGACGAGCCCGCCTATCTGTTGACGGTCCAGCTCCAGGATGGAGATGACCAGGCCGAGATCCTGAGCCTCTACGGCGGAGAGATCGAAGTCTGGGTGGACGGCCGGTTCGCGGTGCTGGGCTACAGCAGTGCCGAGGCTCAGACCGGCCCCGGGGAGTTCGCGCTCCTCGGCACCTCGGGCCTCGAGCCGAACCACGAGTTCAGGGCCGAGCCCAACGCGATAGGCATGCAAGGTACGTCTACGCTCTGGGCGGGCGGTACCTCTACCCTATGGGCCGGAGGCACCTCACGGATCTGGGCCGGCGGCACGTCCTATCTGTGGGCCGGCGGCACCTCCTACCTCTGGGCGGGGGGACACTTCGCCTGGATGCCCGAGAACACCGAGGTCTGGAAGCAGATCCGCCTCGACGAGGCGCACAGGATGGTAGCCAGCACGCTGGGCGCGGGGGTTCGAGTCGCGGTGATCGACACCGGCGTCGACGTCGACCATCCGGCCCTGAAGGAAGCAGTGGGCCAGGGTTACGACTTCGTCGACGACGACTTCGATCCCGACGAGGAAGGCAACGCGGGCGACGCGGGTTACGGCCACGGAACGAACGTCGCCGGCATCGTGCGACAGATCGCGCCCAGGGCCACCATACTTCCGTACCGGGTGCTGAGCCCCGAAGGCAGCGGCACTGCCAATCTGCTTGCCGCAGCGATCTCGCGGGCCGTCGAACACGGCGCCGACATCATCAATCTCTCCCTCGGGGGAGCGGAGCCGGACCGGGCAGTTGTTGAATCCCTCCTACTGGCTGCCCAGGAGGGCGTCTTCGTCTTCGCTTCGAGCGGCGACAGCGGGAACCGGGAGGTTACCTTCCCGGCCAGCGCCGCGCCACTGAGCGACCACCTGGTTAGCCTCACCAGCGTCGACAAGCAGGATCACAAGTCTGAGTTCGCGCCTTTCCACGAGTTCCTGATCGAACTGTCGTCGCCCGGCGAGTCGATCTTCGGACCGGCCCCGGACATGAAGGCCGCTGCCTGGAGCGGTACCTCGATGTCGGCCCCGATGGCGGCCGGCGCTCTGGCTCTTGCCCTGAGCGCTGCCGGCGGCCCGGCCGAGCTGAAGATGCGCGGGTCCGATCTTACCGACGTGCTGCTGGCCAGTTCCCACGATATCGATGGCCTCAATCCCGAGTACGCAGGGATGCTGGGGGATGGTCGACTCGACGTGGCCAGTTTCCTCTCGCGGGTCCTCTCACCCGGGAAAGCTCCCGATAGATCCAACGATCGCGAGGTACCCGGGAACGGTCACGGCCAGGGCCAGTCCTCTGACGGGGGCGACGCAGACGGGGCTGCCGGCCACGGCCGGGGCGCCAAGCCCGAGCGGGCCGCCGACGGCAGCGATCACCCTGGGCGTGGACGCGGGAAGGTGCGTTGAGGCCAACCATGACAACCTCCAACAGCTCCCTTCCCGCTACTCAACTGAATCGAACCAAGCTCGACTCCTCCCGCTCGCTGCTCAACAAGCGCGGCCGCGGACTGCCACTGGGCGACGGCCTGCTGACGGCCGGTGAGAGCGTGGAGGCCACCGCACACCAGCTGCTCCGCGAAGGTACCGCCGAGTATCACGCCGGAAGGCCCAAGCAGGCCGTTCAGCCACTCACCGAAGCGAGTGAACGGTTCGTCGACCTGGGGGATAACTCCGGTCTCATCGAGTCGCTCCTGGCGCTAGGCAGGGTGCAGCGCGACCTGGGCCAACTGGAGGAGGCCTCCGAGCGATTCACCAACGTACTCGAGCTGGCAGAGGCGGAGAACGACGCCGGCTCGCTGGCCGATGCTCTCAACCTCAAGGCCGGTGTCCTCAGCGCCCTGGGTGACTACGTCGGCGCGCTCGAACACCTCGAGCAGGGCCTCGTGATCGCCAACCAGAAGGGGCTCGCCGAACGGCAGGCGAACATCCTCAGCAACATCGGCAGCCTCCATACCCAGCTGAGCGATTTCCCGCGCGCGCTCGAGAGCCTCAAGGCCGCCTACGAGCTCATCGGCCGTGTCGCGCCGGGAACGCGGAGCGAGGCGATCAACCTCATCAGCCTCGGACACCTCTATCGGGACATGGGCGATGACGATGAGGCTCAGGAGTTCTACGCCAAGGCCCGTGAGTTGGGTCGCAAGGCCGACGACCGGATGGTCGAGGTAGTGTCCCTCAACAGCCTCGCCAACGTGTTCGGACGCAGCAACGAGTGGCCGCACGCCCGGGAGCTCTACTACGAAGCGCTCGAGATGTCCCGCGGGCTGGGCGTGCGCCAGTACGAGATCGACAACCTCGACGGCCTCGGGCAGGTCTACGCGGCGCTGGGCGAGTACGACCAGGCGCGCGAGGCCCACGGGCAGGCCCTGGCCATCTCCCGCGAGATCGGGGACCACGAAGGTGAAGTGGACGCCCTGATCAACCTCGGCCGCGACTACCTCGCCCTCGACCTGCCGGCGAGGGCGCGCGAACGGCTCGAAGAGGGTCTGGGGCTGGCGAACAGCATCGATCGCAAGCGCGCCATCTACGACGCTCACGAGCTCCTCTCGACCGCTTACGAGCGCGAAGGCGACCTCGCCCTCGCCCTCCACCACGAACGCGAGTTCCACCGGGTCGAGAAGGAGGTCTTCAACGAGGAGAGCGAGCGGCGCTCCCAGCAGTTGGCCGTCCAGTTCGAACTGGAACGTGCCCGGCACGAGGCCGAGGCCTATCGCCTCGAGGTGCTGGAGCAGGCCAGGGAAGAGGCCGAGGAGCGGGTGATCGCCCGCACTCGCGAGCTCGAGGAGGCCCAGCTCGAGATAGTCACCCGGCTGGCCATCGCCGCCGAGTATCGCGACGACGAGACCGGCGAGCACACCTGGCGGGTGGGCCGGAACGCCGCGGCGATCGCGCGTGCACTGGGCTGGTCGGAGGATGAGTGCAAGGTTCTCTCCTCGGCGGCTCGGCTTCACGACGTGGGCAAGATCGGGGTCCGGGACGCGGTCCTGCTCAAGCCCGATGCGCTCGACGGCGACGAATTCGACCTGATGAGGGCGCACACCACGATCGGCGCCAGCATCCTTTCGGGCGGGCAGTCGCGGCTGCTGCGGCTGGCAGAGGAGATCGCCCTGGCGCACCATGAGCGCTGGGACGGGAAGGGTTATCCGTTGGGCCTGGCCCGCGACGCCATCCCCATGGCCGCCCGGATCGTCTCCGTAGCCGACGTGCTCGACGCCCTCATCCATGAGCGCCCCTACAAGCGGGCCTGGTCGACGTCCGAGGCTCTGGCCGAGATACGGCGTCACAGCGGATCGCAGTTCGATCCCCAGGTGGTCGAGGCGTGCATGGCGGTGTTCAGCGACAGCGGTGAACTCTCTCCGCTCGACGCCGCCCCCGACGGACGCGGCAGGTTCCTCGCCGAGCGGGCCAGACGCCACGCGGTGCAGAACGTCGCGGGGCTAGGACGCCACTTCGGCAAGGTCCTGGCCGAACGCACCTACGAACTGGAAGCGGCGCGCCGTGAGGCCGAGGTCGCCGCCATGAAGATGAAGGAGATGGCGTTCAGCGACCCCCTGACCGGCCTCAAGAATCGCCGCGCGTTCGAAACCGACCTCGAGAGCGAGATCAACCGGGCGCAGCGCTTCGGCGACCGGGTGGCTGTCCTGACTATCGACCTGGACGCCCTCAAGCAGACCAACGACAGCCTCGGTCACGAGGTCGGGGACGAACTCCTCTGCCAGTTCGGCAAGGCGATCGAGAGGCACCTGGACGGGCTGGGCAGAGTCTACCGGGTAGGAGGCGACGAGTTCTCGGCGATTCTCGCCAACTCCCAGGTTTCCGAGGTCCACGACATCCTGTCGCAGGTCGAGCTGGCGGTCGAAACGGTGCGGGAGAGGGGCCACAGCATCGTGGGCGCGAGCGCGGG
Organism: Trueperaceae bacterium; assembly: GCA_036381595.1. Taxonomy (NCBI): domain Bacteria; kingdom Thermotogati; phylum Deinococcota; class Deinococci; order Trueperales; family Trueperaceae; species Trueperaceae bacterium. Next base: position 15,670 of record DASVCN010000038.1, read on the forward strand.
GCTGGCGGTCTACCCGGACGAAGCCGGCTCTCCGGCCGACCTGACCCGCCTGAGCGATCAGCGGATGTACCGCAACAAGCTCGAGCGCCGCGAGGTCAGGGCGGCGAACGCCGCCTGACGTCCACTCGAGTTCCTTCCGGAGGCCGGGCCGAGAGGTCCGGCCTCGTTCATGGGCCATGTGGGTCCGTCGCGTAAGTGGACCATGACAACTCCTCCGTGTGCTCGTTCGGTCGACCGACCCAGGTCGTTCGTCCCTAAGAGTCACGTGGCGTTGGAGTTCGTCTTCAATCTGGCGGCTTGCCAGCTCCACCGACACCAGGAACGGCGAAAGTGAGGCGATCCTGAGAGTCGTCAGAGGCACTTCTGGCCGTCGAAGTGTCGTGAGAGACGCGTTTTCGACCCCTCGTTAAGAGTCGCTTCAGCGACCTTTAAGACTCCGAAACCAACAATTGGGCAGTTCCTACGGTTTGTAGCGAGGGGAACAGAAAAGGGCAACTGGGAGGCTGCCGCGCTGTCGATGCTCGGCCGCGATGGGGAGGAGTCTCAATGAATCGTCATCTTGTCGACCACAGCGGTGCGGGAGGGGCAGTGAAAACACGCTACTCAGACGAGGCCGCGTCCCGGACGGGGACTCGAGAACGACCAGAGAGAGAGGGCCGCGCGCAGGAGAACGGCACGTGCGCGATCCTCCAGGACCGTGGCTGGGGTGCGCCCCCTCTGGGCGACCCGTTCGCTCTGAGGAACGATCTCACCGACCGGGCCCGCTACGAGATCGAGGCGCTGACCCTCGAACGGAACCTGGAGATGGAGAACGCGCAGAGGGACATGGTCGCGCGCCTGGCGCTGGCCGGCGAGTACCGCGACGACGGCACCGGAGAGCACCCCCGCCGCGTCGGTCGCAACGCTGCTGCCATCGCCCATGAGCTCGGTTGGCCGGACGACGAGGTCGCGCTGCTCGAATCTGCCGCACTACTGCACGACGTGGGCAAGATCGGCATCCGTGACGTGGTGCTCCTCAAGCCCGGCAAGCTCACCGACAGGGAGTTCGAGCACATGAAGGCGCACACCACCATCGGCGCCCGCATACTCTCGGGCGGGAAGTCGCGCCTGCTCCGCCTCGCCGAGGAGATCGCGCTCTCGCACCACGAGCGCTGGGACGGGGAAGGCTACCCCCTGGGACTCGCCGGTACCGAGATCCCTCTGTCCGCACGGATAGTGGCGGTCGCAGACGTGCTCGACGCGCTCACCCATGAACGTCCTTACAAGGAGGCCTGGCCGATGGCCACGGCGCTCCGCGAGATCAAGAGCCAGAGCGGGAAGCAGTTCGACCCTATGGTAGTTCGCGCCTGCGTCAGGGTCTTCGACACCGAACAGGCTGCGGAACCGGCGAAGTGGGAGTTGCGGTCGACATCTTCGGACCGCACCCTGCCGGGAGCCGCGGCACTGGTGTTCGGAATGCCCTCCCTCAAGCACTAGCCGCGGGAGGGCATCGAGTTCCCTTTCGATCCTGATCGATCAGCTGTTCTCGCGGGTGAGGCTGATGATCTCGGCCCGCATGGCTTCCTGATAGGCGCTGTTCTGCTCATCCCGGTCGAGGAGACGCTGGAGGAAGTCGCGCAGCGGAGCTTCATCGGCCTTACGCTGCTCCAACTCCTGGCGCAGGAGCGCGTTCAGTTGCTGCAGCTTCGCGATGGTCTCGGCCTGCTCGCTGGTATGTGACTGGAGGAAGGCGCGCTCGGAATCACGCTTCGCCTCTTCGGCCCTGTACTGCTCGAGCTCCTGGCGAAGCTGGACGTTGCGCTGTTGCAGGTTGTTGATCGCTTCGGTCTGCTCCTTGATCAGGGCCTGCAGGTTCGCTCGCTCCTCGTGGCGCTGGGCGTCCTCCGCCTTGCGCTGCTCGAGTTCCTGGCGAAGCAGTACGTTCCGCTCCTGCAGGTTCTCGATACGCTCGGCCTGCTCGGCGATCAGTGCTTGCATGTTGGCCCGCTCTTCGTTGAGCACTTCAGCTTCCCCTTCTTCCTGGCCACCTACGGCTGCTGATGGCGATTCTACCCGGTCGTCATCGCTCGTGGCAGCGTAATCCTTCGCGCCCCCGCCAAGCGTCTCGATCACTTCCAACTCCGCTGCCTTCTCTGCGATCTCCGGTGAGATCTCGATCTGCGGCCGGCTCGTCTGAACCGACTCCTCGGTCTTGGGAGCCGGCCCAGCTTCAACTTCATCCGCCTCGGCAGCGCGGAGGCTGGCTTCCTCCATGGCAGCGAGATTGACGGCCTCGATCGCGGCTTCGATCGTCGCCGCAAGGTCGTCATCGTCTACCTCGTCGCAGGTCGACTCGGGCTCGATCCCGGCGGGCGATCGCTCGACCTCGGCAGGTCGACTCGCGCGCTCTTCGTCGTGGGCCGCCCCGTGGCGCGAGACATGGAGGATGGGCTGCAAGTTTTGGTGTCCATCGCGACCGGAGCCTTCATCAGCGAGTCCGACCGGGCCCGTGACGGGTGAATCGGCCCCTGCCGAGTCGGTTCCGTGTAGCGCTGCCACTCCGACCGGTTCCGGATCGTTCCAGGGTGCGTCGCCGAGCTCCGCAGCCGCAGCGGCGTCTTCGATCTCCTCGACGAGAGCGGCGTCATCGTTAGCGACCGCCTGGGGCCAGTCGGCCTCGGTCAGCTGAGTGTTCTGTTCCGGACCCGCTATCTGGCCGGGCTGTTCGGACAGTTCCGGATCGGCCAGTGGGCCGGGGAGGCTGGCCGAGTCGGACTCGTCCATGAAAAGGTCGATGTCGTCCGCCTGCGTGGCACCCCCCAGCTGCTCGTCGGGGTTCTCATCCAGGAACATCTCCTGCGCGTACTCGTCGGCCCGCGGATCGGCTTCGGCGGCGTCGTTCATGTTGTCGTCGATCTGCATGGCTACCTCGACCTCATGGCCCTGCCCCGGCTCGGCGATGTCGCCCTCAGCGGTGCGACGGGACGGCGCGGTGCCATCGCTGCTCGCGGCAACTTCACTGCCAGCGGCTTCCTCGTCGACAGCGACTTCTTCGTGTGCGGCGACCTCCTGCCGCTGCTGGCGTTCGCCGGTGTCGAAGCTGCCGTCGTTGGAGTAGATGGCCCTGGCAACGTCGATCTCGATGTCCACATCGTCATCGACGAAGACGTCCATCTCGTCGACCTGCTCGTCCTTCGCGCTGCCTTCGAACTCTGGGATCGGCGGGACCACGGTCGGGATCGCTATCGTCATCTTGCCGTCGTTGGCAACCCCGCGCTGGTCCCGGATCACGTTCTCGAGCCGCTCGATCAGCCTCTTCTTGCCGAGTGGCTCGGCCTCGACGATGTCGGCCGTGGTGGTCTCCGTGAAAGTTTCGAAATCCGCCGCGCCACCCATCTCATCGACCGGAGGCGTGACTATGGCTATCGGCGTTTCGGCGAGTCGCGCGATGAAGCGCATCCGACTGCATATCTCGCGGCCATCCATGCCCGGGAGGTCGTGGTCGAATATCGCGATGGCCGGTTGGTTCTCCTTGAGGAACTCGAGGACGGCCGGGCCGTCCTCGCAGGCCGCGATCTCGTAGCCCTTCGCGCTTAGGAGCATGTCGAGGAGAGTGCGGCGGCCAGCCCGCGCACTGCCGATGAGGGCTAGTGGAGCGTTCTGTACGTCCTGCAATGCTGCTGCACTCATGAGCTGGACCTCGAACCGCGGGGGCAGAAGATCGCCGCTGCACCGACCTCATTCAGTTTTTGCGATCTTTCGGCGACTTTTCGAGGCATTTTCCCTACCTGCTTCTGCCTCGGTCGGTCGCGCTACTGGCTCCGTCTGCTCCAAGCGCCCGGATTGCGGCGCAGACTTCATAGCCTCCGAATGGACCCGCCGCAGAAGGTGATTTGCGGACGGTGACACGACCATAGAGTAGCAGACATTACAAAAATCTTACGGGGCGACACCGGTGAATTTTCCGACGTTCCGATCGTTGCTCCACGAGAGCGCTCGCGGCCGGCGTCGCATGTCGGGTCGGAAGGGGAGAGCCCAATGGAACACGTGTCGCAGACGGAAGTTCCGCAGCGACGGCGGACATCGGTGAGGCCGAGAACGTGACCCGAGCGGACGGGAGGCATAGGTGCACAACCAGTACGGTCCAGTAGCGCCAAGGTAGCGTTAGTGCGAACTGTAACAGGTGGTGCTCTCCTGCGGTGGAGCGGTCAGCTCCGGTGGTAGCGCTCCAGTTACGCGGTTCGGTGTACGCCCCGCTGCTCGGAGCGGTAGCTGGCCGCCTCGGCAAGGTGCTCCTCGCAGATCGTGTTGTTGCCCTCCAGGTCGGCGATCGTCCTGGCGATGCGGAGGAGCCGATCGAAGCCGCGTCCCGAGATGGAGAGCGAGTTCACCAGTTGCCTCATGAACCGTTCGCTGCGGGCGTCCAACCGGCAGAAATCCCGGAGCTCCCTGCCGGCAAGCTTCGAATTCGCACGCCCTTGACGCCGCAACGCCTCCTCCCGAGCGGCCTCGACCCTGGCTCTCACCGTTTCGCTCGACTCCCCGACGGGCGAGCGGAGCAGGTCTTCTGCCGATATCCGCGGAACGGTGATGCGGATGTCGATCCGATCGAGGATCGGTCCCGAGATGCGATCCAGGTAGCGGCGAAGCTGGGCCGACGAACAGATGCACGGGTGGATGGGATCGCCGTGGTAGCCGCATGGGCAGGGAAAGTGAATTTAGCGGGGAAGACGATCTGGGTACGGTCAAGTTCTTTGTTGAGTGCCTTCTCCGATGCAGCATAGCCCGATCACCTGCGCCAGGGGATGCTCTTCTGCCTTCGGTTGAGGTGCGTTACCCGGTCTAGCGCTTTGGCCAGCTCACCATCCCTAGTCAGCCGCTCGAACTCCCGCCGAATCGCCCTAGCGTTCTCCTTCGGCGACCCGCGCCGCCGCTCTCACTGGCCACTCTCCGCGACGACGCCGGTAACCTCCAGGAACCGTGGTCGGAACAGTGCTACACATCCCCATTCGTTTTGTCGTCGCCGTGATGGTCGAGGTGCAGGTGAGGACCAGTAGATAGACCGGTCGACCCCTCCAGGCCCGATGACGCCGCCGTGAGGTTTCTGCTGCCCAACATCCCACGGCACTTCGTTCTGGAAGTGACCAGGCCGGACGATTCGACCCGACTTGGACCGTAGGTGAATGAAGTTCCCAGGCCCTTGCGAGGCGAAACCCTTGTCGACCACCGCGGCGCCGCCAACGAACGGTTTTGGATCTCATCGCCGCCGACACCGCTCTGACCAAATACGAGATGCAGCTTATCTAAAGTCTCGAACTTTTAGAAAGTCGAGGGCCAAATCGTAGACCGACTCCTCTACTGCTTCGCGTACTTCGCCCTTAACTCTCTCGGTGGCCGCATATCCAAGCCATGCATTTTCGAAGCTATTTTCAGGTCTACCATCGTAGACAGGGAAAATAGACCCTTCGATGGCCACGTGGTATGCAACGGGATAATCCTCTCCTACGGTCCAAACATTAAGAGAGAGCGCGAGATAAGAGGTATTGGCTAGGTCATCGCATTCTGGAACGAAGGAGATGTCGTTCGACATGCGGAGTCGGAAGCGCTGAGTTAACTCTTCACTTGAGAGCCCAATTTCCTCCGCTGTTCCCTGCAAGTAGGCAACGGCGCTCCAGCATTCGACGTGAAGTAGAGAAGTCTCAACCAGCGCATCAAAAAGACCACTAAATTCGTCATAGCCTAGCTCTTCCGCGACCTCAAACATGCTTAGCCCAAGGGCACCGGTCGCTTGCGAAAAACCAACTCTGTTTTGGAGCATGTAGTCAATGACGGCATCCGCTTGCTGAGCGGTCGCTTGTGGAAGCATCGAAATTAACACCACGAAGGTGAATACGGATAACCGCTTTAACTGATTAGGCAGCTTGATACCCACGAACAATCCTTTCTCGTGCAAAATTCGCTGCCTTTTCAAGTCTATATCCCAACCGTCTCCGCGTCGGTCAGGAATGGCGGTGAACGGACGTTTTTCGCGGGAGAGTGGCGTATCGCTTATTTGGGGGTTTCACCGCCAAGGCGGCCAGTTGTGTTACGTTTTGGCCCGTGTCGCACATGCTGCTATTTGGCGCTGGGGCGTCAGTAGAAGCTGGACTGCCAACAGCCGTCGGTCTCACCGAGAAGGTCTTGAGCCACTTCAACGGCGTTTTTGGGCTCGGCGGGGTCCATGCCGTGCTCGACTTCGTGCATAGCGGTTTGAAGTTCGAAGACAGCAAGGTTCCGGCCGGACGAATGCGGGGGACCCTCAGTAAGACGATTGATATTGAGCGACTTCTCAATGTCGTAGGGCTAATTGCGTCCAGACACGAGCTTGACCTTGAAGCTTTTATTTCGAGTTGGCAACCCTCCGTCCAGAGCTTGGACTATCCGCGAGGGAGCTCATTTTCGAGCTTCAAGGTCTCCCGATTTATCGAGCGACTATTTCGAGAGATTGAGCAGGAACCGAGAAGAAGGAGCACGAGATTTCTTGAAAGCGACTTTCAAGATGCCGTCAGGGGCGTGCTTGAGCCAGAACTCCGGCGCAGTCAGTTCGAGAGAACCCTGACGGAGACAATGAAGTCGCTGCAAGGGTTGCTTAGGCCGACTGAAAGCGTGGACTATCTCGATCCATTGGCCGACCTGACAGAACGCCAAGGGCGACTAGTAGTTGCAACACTGAACTACGATCCCGTCGCCGAACTGTACTTTTCAAACAAAGGAATTCCCGTCTCGACTGGTGTGGAGAAATGGTCCGAGACGTTCGACCTGTCCTTTCCCGATACCGCCGTCTCACTCATCAAGCTGCACGGTTCACTCAATTGGGAACTGAAGGAGCGAGAGGAGGCGAGAATTGCTCGCCAACTCGTTGTACGAGGTTGGGAAAATATTGATGAACAGCCAGAATTCTCGCCCGCAATCATCTTTGGTCAGCGAGACAAGTTGTCAACTGGTGGATTAGTTGCTGAAGGACCTTTTCTTG